>SKYX01000279.1 GCA_007127655.1 Desulfonatronum sp. | reverse complement strand
CGGCCTGGCCACGGCCGCGGACTGGATGAGCGCGGCCTCGTTCATCTCCATGGCCGGGATGATATCCTTTCTGGGGTATACCGGGGCCGTGTACCTGATGGGCTGGACCGGGGGATATGTGCTTTTGGCCCTGCTCCTGGCCCCGTACCTGCGCAAATTCGGCAAGTTCACGGTGCCGGACTTCGTGGGCGACCGCTACTACTCCAGCACGGCCCGGCTGGTGGCCCTGATCTGCGCCATCTTCGTCTCCATCACCTACGTCGTCGGCCAGATGCGCGGCGTGGGCATCGTGTTCAGCCGGTTTCTGGAAGTGGACGTGAACACCGGGGTGTTCATCGGCATGGCCATCGTTTTTTTCTACGCGGCCCTGGGCGGAATGAAAGGCATCACCTGGACCCAGGTGGCCCAGTACTGTGTCTTGATCACGGCCTTCGTGATCACCGCCGTGTCCTTGTCCATAAAAGTCACGGGCAATCCCATCCCCCAGCTGGGCTTTGGCTCGACCATCGCCGAGGGCCAGTACGCCGGGCAGTACCTGCTCACGGCTCTGGACCATATCGCAACGGACCTGGGATTTCGTGAATACACCTCGGCCTTTGGCCCGGGGAACATGAACATGCTTTCGGTGATCTGCATCACCATGGCCCTGATGGTTGGCACGGCCGGCCTGCCCCACGTGATCATTCGCTTCTACACCGTGCCCAGCGTGAAGGCCGCCCGGATCAGCGCGGGCTACGCCCTGCTGTTCATTGCCATCCTGTACACCACCGCCCCGGCCGTGGCCGCTTTTGCCCGGTACAACATCATCGACAGCCTCAACGAGCAGCCGTATGCCGATGCCCCGACCTGGTTCACCAACTGGGAACAGACCGGACTGGTGGCCTGGGTGGATAAGAACGACGACGGGATCATGCAGTTTAGAGCCGGGGCCCCTTTTGTTGGAATCCCTCGGTTCACCGGAGAAATCGGGCCGCAAGGTCAGCGGCTGGTGGCCAACGACCCCACGGACAATCCCAACGAGTTGTACATTGACCGGGACATCATCGTGCTGGCCAACCCGGAAATCGCCAACCTGCCGAACTGGGTCATCGCGCTGGTGGCAGCCGGAGGTCTGGCCGCGGCCTTGTCTACGGCCTCAGGCCTGCTCATCGTCATCTCGTCCTCGGTGTCCCATGACCTTTACTACCGGATGATCAACCGCCAGGCCACGGAAAAACAGCGCATGCTGGTCAGCCGGATCATGATCGGCGTGGCCGTGATCATCGCCGGGTACTTCGGCATCAATCCACCAGGGTTCGTAGCCCAGATCGTGGCCTTTGCCTTCGGTCTGGCCGCCTCGTCCTTCTTCCCGGTGATCATCATGGGTATCTTCTCCAAGCGGATGAACAAGGAAGGAGCCATCGCAGGGATGACCGCGGGCATCGGGTTCACCATGTTCTACATCATCCAGACCCGCTTCTTCGGCGTTGATCCCTGGTTCTTCGGCATCACCGCGGAAGGCATCGGGACCATCGGCATGCTCTTGAACTTCGCCGTGGCCCAGATCGTCTCCTCCATGACCAAGGCGCCGCCCCAAGAGATCCAGGACCTCGTGGAATCCATCCGCTCGCCGCGCGGAGCTGGAGCGGCCGTGGATCATTGATCAGCGCGATTCGTCAAACTTGAAGCAGCAACGCCCCCTTTCCCGCGTACCAAGCGGGAAGGGGGCGTTTATTATTGAGGCAGGGCTTGGTGTCCGCTGCTTTTCTTATGGAAGCGTTGATGCGATGAGAACGGAAAAATCTAAACCTGGGAACGCGGGGCTCCTAAACCCTGGGAACGCGGGGCTCCGTACCCGCTCTTCAAAATTCGCGAGTGCAGAGCCTCGCGTTCCCAGCAAAGACCACCCATGAGCCTCGAAGGAGGACTGGGAGACGGGTTTATGGTCTCTCGTTCCCTGACCTTCCCGATTTCGCCGTTGGGCGAGGAGCATGTGCAAAATTGAACAAGGGGGTTCATGGTTCGCGGGTTCTCGTACCCGAACAATCTTGTTCGAATTTCACCTCTCTAAGGAGATTGCCCATGCCCACCGATCGTCCCAAAGGCTCATTGGACGCCGAAATGTTTCAGAAACTGGTCGTCCGCAAATGGAAGGTTTCCCTCACCCTGGCCGCGATCATGCTGGTCGCGTACTATGGATTCATTCTCGTCCTGGCATTCGCCAAGGACGTTTTGGCGTATAAGATCGGAGAACATCTGACCATCGGCATTCCCGTGGGAATGCTGCTCATTGTCCTGGCCTGGGTCCTGACCGGCGTCTACGTGTTCTGGGCCAACTCCTCCTATGACAAGTCCGTCAAGGACGTGTTGAAAAGCATGAGGAGGGACTAACATGGACCAGATCGTCACCTCCATCGGCCAGCCCAACATCACGTCCATCGTCTTTTTCCTGTTCTTCATCTGCGCCACCCTGGTCATTACCTATTACGCGGCCAAGAAAAGCCGCTCCGCCTCCCAGTTCTATGCCGCGGGCAGAAGCGTGACCGGCTGGCAGAACGGTTTGGCCCTGGCCGGGGACTATATGAGCGCGGCCTCGTTTCTGGGCATTGCCGGCCTGGTTTCCCTGCGGGGATACGACGGCCTGATCTATTCCATCGGGTTTCTGGTGGGCTGGCCGATCATCATGTTCCTGATCGCCGAGCCGCTGCGCAACCTGGGGAAGTACACCTTCGTGGACGTGGTGGCCTACAGGCTTTCCCAAAAGCCGATCCGCATCGCCGCGTCCATCGGCTCGCTGATGACCGTGTGCTTCTATCTCATCGCCCAGATGGTCGGGTCCGGCTCGTTGATCATGCTGATTTTCGGGATGCCGTATGAGCTGGCCGTGGTCATCGTGGGCATGGTCATGATCATGTACGTGCTGTTCGGGGGCATGCTGGCCACGACCTGGGTGCAGATCATCAAGGCGGTCCTGCTGCTGGGCGGGGCCACGCTGATGGTTTTTCTGATTCTGCTCCATTTTGGGTTCAGCTACGGCGAGATGTTTAAGCAGGCGGCCCTGACCTACGGCGACGGGGTTCTGTCTCCGGGCGGGCTGGTGACCAATCCCTGGGACGCCCTGTCCCTGGGCATCGCCCTGATGTTCGGTACGGCGGGTTTGCCGCACATCCTGATGCGTTTCTACACCGTGCCCGACGCCAAAGAGGCCCGGAAATCCGTGTTCTACGCCACGGGATTGATCGGCTACTTCTACATTCTGACCTTCACCATCGGCTTCGGAGCCATGGTCATCGTGGGCCAGGACGTTATCGCCGCCATGGATTCCGGCGGCAACATGGCCGCGCTGCTGTTGGCCGAGGCCACCGGGGGAACCGTCTTCCTGGGCTTCATCGCAGCCGTGGCTTTCGCCACCATTCTGGCCGTGGTGGCCGGGCTGACCCTGTCCGGGGCCAGTACGCTGTCCCACGATCTGTACGTCAGCGTCTTCCGCTCCGGGAAATCCTCCGAGGAAGAGGAGGTCAAGGTGGCGCGGATCGCCACTCTGGGCTTGGGCGTGGTGGCCATTGCCCTGGGCCTGGCCTTCAAGGGCCAGAACGTGGCCTTCATGGTCGGCCTGGCCTTTGCCATCGCGGCCAGCGCCAATTTTCCGGCCTTGCTGCTGTCCATTCTCTGGCGGAACTTCTCCACCTTCGGCGCGGCCCTGAGCATCGGCACGGGCACCACGCTGGCCGTGGGCCTGATCATCATCAGCCCCACGGTCTGGGTGGACATCCTGCATAACCCCATGGCAATCTTCCCCTTGCGCAACCCGGCCATCATTTCCATGACCGCGGCATTCGCGGCCGGATATCTGGGCTCCAAGCTCAGGCCCGACCCGGAAGCGTCGCGCAGGTACGAGGAACAGAAGATCAGGAACTATCTGGGCGTCGGAGCTGAATGACCCGCGAACCCACAGACAGCGACGAAAAACGACGACGGCCCTCGGCTCGGAGCGATGCCCCGGACAACCTGTCCGGCGAAATCGCCCGGGCCGAGAGCCTTGCGGACCTGGCCCGGGCCTTCGACTCGGTCCAGGAGTTCGCGGCCCGTTCCGCTGTCCACTGCCTTGGCCGTTTCTCCGACGGTGGAGACGACGTCTTTGCCCTTGGTCGGCGGATCGCCGATTTGCGCGACAAGATCCTGATCCGGGTGCATGACCTGGTTTTTGCCGGGACCGGACCGCCTCCGGCGGCTTTTTGTCTGCTGGCCTTGGGCAGCGAGGGGCGCAAGGAGCAATATTTGGCCACGGACCAGGACAACGCCCTGGTTTATGACGATGAAGAGGGGGACGAGGCGGCGATTTTTTTCGAGGTCTTCGCCCATCGATTCGTCCGGATGCTTCTGGAACTGGGCGTTCCTCCCTGTCCGCACGGGGTGATGATCAACGCCGCGCAGTGGCGTTTGAGCGTCGCGGAGTGGGAGCGGGCCGTGGACCACATGAGCGACGAGATCGATGGGCAGGGCATCCTGAAGATGTCCGTGCTGCTGGACATGCGCCCCGTGGCCGGAGCCCCGGAACCGGGCTGGAAGCTCCGGCGGCATTTGCTCCGGCGGATCGCCGAACGTCCTCTGATCTTGCGCTATCTGGCCCGCGAAGCCGTGCGCTTCAGTCCGCCCCTGGGCTTGTTCAACAATTTCGTCGTTCAGAAGAGCGGGGCACATAAGAGGGGGCTGGACGTAAAAAAAGGCGGAATTTTCCCCCTGACCCAGGGAATCCGAACCCTGGCCGCGGAGCACGGCGTTTTGTCGACCTCCACCGAGGAACGAATCACGGGCCTGCTGGAGGCAGGGGCATTATCCGCCGGATTTGGGGCGAGGGTGCGGGAGGCCTATGCTTTTTTTCACGTTCTGCGCACCGGAAATCAGGCCGAAATGATCGAAAAGAGGGACAAGCCGGACAATTTCATCATGCCGGATCGGCTTTCCGCGGCGGAGCGAAAGAGGCTCAAGGCCTGCTTCGCCACCGTGACGGAATTTCAGGCCCTGGTGTCCAAAAAGTACGGACTGCATTTGCTGACCTGACACGTAATTGCTCAGCCGCGCGATTGGAACCTGCGATTTCGATGCGCCGCGGAGGTATCGCATGCCCAAGGAAAACACCCATCTCTGGTTCGCCCGACGGCTTTGGCGCTCGGCTGGAACAGGCGAGGGCGCTCGATCCGCCGAGGCCTTGGTCCAGGCCTACCCCTTGTTCTTCTCCCTGGGCTCGATCATCCCGGATGCCTTTTTCTATCACCCCCTCTCCCGCGGGCGGCGGATGGCCCGGGTGCTGCACGGATCGGATCAGCGGATCCGGACCGAAGCCTTTGGCCGCATGGCGGCCTGGGCGCAAAAGGACGATCTCGGACGGGACAAGGCCTTTATTCTGGGCTACCTGTCCCACGTGGCCCTGGACAGGGTCATGCATCCCGTGGTGAACGCTCTGTCCGGCAAGCGTCCCGGCCAGGCTTCCACCGGGCAAAGCATCGCCCTGCACAGGCTGGTGGAAACGGCCCTGGACCAGCAAATCAACCGCTGCTGCCGTTATCCGCGAATTATCTGGCCCTATCCGGCCAAAAGAGTAGGAGTGCTGCATCGCCTGGCCGCGGAGGTCGGCCTGCGACGCGGCGACGTCCACGCGGCCTTGTCCGTTCAACTCCTGGTCAATCGACTCGTCCAGGGGCGTACCGCCCACGCCCTGGTCCGCGTGCTGCACCGTCCGCCGGTGCTGGATCTCTCGGT
>SKYX01000099.1 GCA_007127655.1 Desulfonatronum sp. | reverse complement strand
TTTCCAAAGCACGCCGTCCAACGGTTGGCCGGTGGAGACTTCCCGGGCGGCCTGGAGCATTTTTTCCCGGAAAAAAAGCGACCCCACTCCCTGGGCCGAGCTTTGCAAGGCCTGGACCAGGGGGATTCCGGCCTGGATCTGAAAGGAAACCAGGCCGGAAAAGCGGGCCAGAACGCCTTTCTGGACTACCGGCAGCCGCCAGAGCAGGCGGTCCAGGCGGATGCGCCAGCTTGGGCGATGCTTGTAGGTGGCCACGCCGAGGAAGGCCGTCCCGACCAGACCCAGCAGTAGCAAACTGCCCCAGGACTCCATCCAGGACCCGACATTCAAGAGCAGGCGAGTGTCCCAGGCCAATTCCCCGGCCGAGGCGGTGACGATGTCCGCGATCCGGGGCAGGACCCGGGAAAGCAGGAAAAAGACCGCGCCCAGGCCGATGATCAGGATGGTCAGGGGATAGCCCAGGGAGGTGAGCAGCTTTTCCCGGAAGTCCCGGCGGCCTTCTTCATACCGGGCGATGCGCTCCAGAACTTCGCCCAACCGGCCTACCTGCTCGGCCACCTGGATCATGGCCGCGTACACTGGGGAGACGACGCCCGGATGATCTTGCAAGGCCTGGGAAAAGGCCTGGCCGCCTTCCACCGCGTCGCGAATCCGGACCCAGAACCGGGCCGAGGCGCCGGAGGACATCCGGGCCAGCAGGTCCAGGCTCTGGGCCAGGGACCCGCCCCCCTGGACCATCATGCCCAGGGAGTAGAAGGATTCGTCCAGGCGGATGCGCCGCGGCCAGGAGCCGGGGGAAAGCAGGCCGCGCAGAGTGCGGCCCTGCGCATGCCCGGCGTTGCCGAGACGGATCGGCAAGAGCCCTTGTTCCTGGAGTCTGGCATAGGCCGTGGCGCGGCTTTCGGCCTCGCACAGCCCCTTGCGCTGTTCGCCCTGCTGATCCAGGGCCACATATTGGAATGTCGGCACGGTGCTCCTTGTCCAAGAGAAAACAACCGCATAATTTTGCCCGCTTGAGCGGCGGATGTCCAATCCGGGACGTGATTCGGGATCAAAGAAAGTCGGTCCAACAACATCGTTTGTTTACAACCGATTATTCACTCTGTAGGATAAAAAAGTTTTCACTCATGATCTTTCCCAACTCGGTTTCCCAGGGAGGTTGGCAATGACAGCCACCTCGAAGATCACGTCCAAAGGGCGGACAACCATTCCTCAAGACGTTCGAAAAGCCATGCTGATTGGCCCTGGAGACGTTATCGTCCGGGAAATCAAGCAGGAAGGCGTGGCCGGCGTTCGGCGACTGTCGGATCTTGAGGTTGACTATCTTCATTGCCTGGAGAGCACGTTGAGCGAGTGGGATGGCCCCTTTGACAACGTTGCGTATCGTGACTTTTGAATGGTTTCAACTGGAGAAGACCATGAACACGATCCTGATCGGCAAGGGCCGGGAGCAGGTGTTTCTGCATGGACGGTACGCCAACCGGCACGGGATGATCGCCGGGGCCACGGGGACGGGGAAGAGCGTTTCCCTGATGGTCCTGGCCGAGGGCTTTTCCCGGCTCGGGGTGCCGGTGTTTCTGGCGGACGTCAAGGGCGACCTGGCCGGGCTGGCCATGCCCGGGGCCATGAACGACCGGATCCGGTCGCGGTTGGAGAGCATAGGGATCGAGGGCTACGCCAACGAGTCGAATCCGGTCCTGTTTTGGGACATCTTCGGCGAGCTGGGGCACCCGCTGCGCACCACGGTCTCCCAGATGGGGCCGACCTTGCTGGCCCGGCTGATGGAACTCAACGACATCCAGGCCGGGGTACTGGAGATCGTCTTCCGTCTGGCGGACGAGGAAGGGCTGCTCCTGCTGGACCTCAAGGACCTGCGCTCCCTGCTGATCTTCACTTCGGAGAACGTGAAGAGCGTGTCGGCCCGGTTCGGGCTGGTTCATTCCTCCTCCCTGGCCGCGATCCAGCGGGCCCTGCTTCGGCTGGACGGGGACGGCGGGGACCTGTTTTTCGGGGAACCGGCGCTGGAATTGTCGGATTTCATGCGCCAAGACATGTCCGGCCGGGGGATCGTCAACGTCCTGGCCGCGGAGAAGCTCTACCTGCGGCCCAGGATGTATTCCAGCTTCCTGCTTTGGATGCTCTCGGAGCTGTTCGAGACCCTGCCCGAGGTGGGAGACCGGGATTTGCCGAAGATGGTCTTCTTTTTCGACGAGGCTCATCTGCTTTTCGCCGACGTGCCTTCGGCCTTGCGGCAGAGGGTGGAGCAGGTGGTCCGGCTGATCCGGTCCAAGGGCGTGGGCGTGTATTTTTGCAGCCAGTATCCGGACGACGTGCCTCAGGAGATTTTGGGGCAGCTGGGCAACCGCATCCAGCACGCGCTAAGGGCTTACACGCCGCGAGACCAAAAGGCCGTGCGCGTTGCGGCCCAGACCTTTCCGCCCAATCCCGCGGTGGACGTGCTCCAGTCCCTGACCGCCATGGCCGTGGGCGAGGCCCTGGTGACCACCTTGCAGGACAAGGGCATCCCGCTGCCCGTGGAACGGGCCCTGGTCGCTCCGCCGCGGTGCCGGATCGGCGTGATCACGCCGGAAGAGCGGCAACTTGTTCGCGGACGCAGCCCCTTGGGCGGAAAATACGATACGCCCGTTGACCGCGAGTCCGCCTATGAGATCCTCCAGGCCCGGGCCGCGGAGGCTGTGGCCGCGAAATCGGCTGAGAGTGGCGTATCTGAAGGGAAGTCTTCTCGGCCCGAGAAGACCTCCGATGGTACTCCAGGAGGTGTCACCGGGGCCATGCGGGACTTCCTGCTGGGTTCCAAGCGCCGTCAGGGCGCCCTGGAAGCCATGGGCAAGTCCGCCATGCGCACCGTGGGCAACCAGATCGGCCGCCAAGTGCTGCGCGGCGTACTGGGCGGGCTGATGGGCGGCAAGAAATAAGACACGACGGTAATATCTCTCGACGCCACCATATCCATCTTCAACATTTTAACCACACCACACATGACACAAAAAACTATCAATCCGGCGATTCGCAACATCGCCATCATCGCCCACGTCGATCACGGCAAGACCACACTGGTGGACGGGCTGTTCAGGCAGAGCGGGCTGTTTCGGGATAACCAGGAAGTGGCCGAGCGGATCATGGATTCCATGGATCTGGAGCGGGAGCGCGGGATCACCATTGCGGCCAAAAACTGTGCCGTGTCCTGGAAGGGTGTGAAGATCAACATCATCGACACCCCGGGACACGCGGACTTCGGTGGGGAGGTGGAGCGCTCCCTGTCCATGGCCGATGGCGCGGTGCTGTTGGTGGACGCCTCGGAAGGGCCACTGCCCCAGACCCGGTTCGTGCTCAAGAAGACCCTGGAAGCCAAGCTGAAGCTCATCGTGGTCATCAACAAGATCGACCGCCAGGATGCTCGGGTGGCCGAGGTGCTGGACGAGGTCTACGACCTGTTCATCGACCTGGATGCTTCTGAGGAGCAGCTCGATTTTCCGGTTTTGTACGCCGTTGCCCGGGACGGACTGGCCACGCTCTCCCTGGACGAGCCCGGGGAAAATCTGCACCCGCTGTTCGACGCAATTTTGCAGACCATCCCCGGGCCGGCCTATGATCCGGACAAACCGTTTCAGATGCTGGTGGCGGACCTGGGCTATTCGGACTATCTGGGCCGGTTGGCCATCGGCCGTGTGGTCAACGGGCAGGCCCGGCAGAACGAGCAATTGGTCTGCATCGACGCCGCGGGCGAACACCTTCCCCTGCGGGTGACCAAGTTGCAGACCTATGCGGGTCTGAGTCTGCAAGAGGCCGCGGACGTGGGGCCTGGTGATATCGCGGTGCTGGCCGGGATCGAGAATGTGCATATTGGGGATACCATCTGCACCAAGGCCGAACCCTCGGGCTTGAAAAGGATTGCCGTGGACGAGCCCACCGTGGCCATGAAATTCACCATTAACACTTCACCGCTGGCCGGACGGGAAGGCAAGTTTGTTCAGTCCCGTAAAATCTGGGAGCGCCTGGTCAAGGAATCCCTGAGCAACGTGGCCATCCGCGTGGAGGAGGCCGAGGAGCGGGACAGCTTTCTGGTCAAGGGCCGGGGCGAATTCCAGATGGCCATCCTGATCGAAACCATGCGCCGGGAAGGGTACGAGTTGGGCGTGGGGCGGCCCGAGGTGATTTATAAGGATGTGGGCGGGAAGCGCCACGAACCCATGGAGCACCTGTTCGTGGACTGCGAGGAGATTTTTTTGGGAGTGGTCACGGAAAAGCTGTCCATCCGCAAAGGGCGGATGTCCAATCTGGTGAACAAAGGCACCGGTCGGGTGCGGGTGGAATTCACCATTCCTTCCCGAGGGCTGATCGGTTACCGGGACGAGTTTTTGACCGACACCAAGGGCACTGGGGTGATGAATTCCTACTTTTCCGGCTACGAGGAGTACCGGGGGGACTTCCCGACCCGGTTCATGGGGTCCATCGTGGCTGACCGGGCAGGGACCGCGGTGCCCTACGCCCTGTTCAACCTGGAGCCCCGGGGCAGGCTGTTCGTTTCACCGGGCGAACCGGTCTACGAAGGGATGATCGTCGGCGAGCATAACCGGGAGAGCGACCTGAACGTCAATCCCTGCAAGGAGAAGAAGCTGTCCAATATGCGCGCCTCGGGCAAGGACGAGGCAGTTATCCTGACCCCGGTCCTGCCGTTGACCCTGGAGTGGGCCCTGCATTTCATCCGGGAGGACGAACTGCTGGAGGTCACGCCACATTCCATCCGGCTGCGCAAGACGGTTCTTTCAGCTTCCAAGCGGCATGTTCTGGGGGGAAAATAGAAACGGAGCGAGGGGAGTTTCTGGCATGACGGCAAAAGAGTCCAAGGACGCAAGACGCCCCTGAAAGAAGTTCCGGGGACTCGCGGATCGTAAAAAACGAAAAAGGGGGCCGGGCCGAGGCGGAGCTTTTGGCAACCGCCCCCTTGAAGAATGGGAGCGTCTATTTTTCTCGAAAAACGATCCGTCCCTTGGTCAGGTCGTAGGGAGACAGCTGAACGCGGACCTTGTCGCCGGGGAGAATGCGGATGCGGAACTTGCGCATTTTTCCACACAGATGCCCCAAAATAGTATGCCCGGTCTCCAGTTCCACGGAAAACAGGGTGCTCGGCAAGGCTTCCTGAACAATGCCGCTCATTTCAATACATTCTTCCTTAGCCATTTGACCTCCTTGGGTTGTCTTGTTGGTCGGGTCGCCCCATACGTTTCGCGAACGTATGGAAGTGTTGAAGCTTTTTCGAAATATGGAGTATGAATTTCAAGGCCCGCGCGAAAGCAAAAAAGCCCCGCCCTCACGAAGATAGAGGACGGGGCTTCGCAAGGGCCTTATTAAATCAATGCAGTCGGGTAGCCGTTACCAGCGTTTGGACTGACGGTTCCTATCACCGTACCCGCCACCGCCGCCACCACTGGGACGGGGGGCACGTTCCTGAGCTTCGTTGATGCGCAGGCTACGTCCCTGGAAATCCTTGCCGTCCAACGCCTCCTGGGCGGAACGGGCTCCGGCTTCGTTCATTTCAACGAAGGCGAAACCACGCGGACGACCTGTTTCACGATCACTAATCAAGGCCACGGAAAGAACTTCGCCATAGGTGGCGAACAGATCGCGAACATCGTCTTCCTGGGCGGTAAAAGGCAAATTCCCAACATACAACTTACTTGACATGCGAATAACTCCAAAAAAGGTTGAGGCGGACATTCTGTTT
>SKYX01000074.1 GCA_007127655.1 Desulfonatronum sp. | reverse complement strand
TACGAACTGGAACGCTGCATTGAGTGCGGTTGCTGCGTGGCCGCCTGCGGCACAGCGATCATGCGCCCCGACTTTCTGGGCGCCGCCGGGCTGAACCGCCTGGCCCGCTTTGTTCTCGACCCGCGGGACAAGCGCACGGAACAGGACTATTTCGACATCGTGGGCAACGACCAGGGCATCTTCGGCTGCATGGGTCTGCTGGCCTGCGAGGACGTCTGCCCCAAGCATCTGCCCTTGCAGGATCAGTTGGGCATGCTGCGCTGGAAAATGGGCTGGGCTGGCATCATGAATCTGTTGCCGTGGAAAAGGAAATAAGGAGACAGCCGTGCGTACCGTCACATCTTCCGACATCGCGGATCGGGTCGCGGAAATGGTTGTTCGGGCCAACCGCTTCCTGCCTCCGGACGTCCTGACCGCCATCAACCGGGCCAAGGGCAATGAAAGCTCTCCGTCGGGCAAGGAAATCCTCGGACAGCTCGAGGAAAACGCGGCCCTGGCCAGGGAAAGCGGCTTGCCGCTATGCCAGGACACGGGCATGGCCGTTTTTTTTGTGGAGTTGGGCGAACAGTGCCGGGTGGAGGGCGCAAGCCTGCGCGAGGCCATTACCCAAGGCATGGTCCGCGGATACCAGGACGGTCTGCTGCGCAAATCCATGTGCCACCCTCTGACCCGCAAGAACACCGGGGACAATACCCCCGCCGTGATTCACGTGGACCTCGTTGAAGGGGACGGTCTGAAAATTTTCTTCATGGCCAAGGGCGGGGGCAGCGAAAACATGTCCCGGGTGACCATGCTCTCCCCGGCCCAGGGTTGGAAAGGCATTAAGGAATTCGTCATCAACCGGGTGGCCGAGGCCGGTCCCAACCCCTGCCCGCCGACCATGCTCGGCATCGGCATCGGCGGCTCCTTCGAGCTGGCCCCCAGGCTGGCCAAGCAGGCCCTGCTCCGCCCGCTGGACCAGCCTCATCCGGACCCGGAAATCGCCCGGATGGAACAGGAACTGCTGGACGAGATCAACACCCTGGGCATCGGCCCCATGGGCCTGGGCGGCGACACCACCTGCCTGGGGGTGCGCATCAGCATGGCCCCCTGCCATATCGCCAGCCTGCCCCTGGCCGTGAACGTTCAATGCCATTCCGCACGCCACGAGGAGGTGGAGCTGTGAGCAAGGAATATCGATTGCAGGCCCCTCTGCGAGACGAAGACGTGATCAAGCTCAAGGTCGGGGACCGGGTGCTGCTCTCCGGCATCATCTACACGGCCCGGGACGCGGCGCACAAAAAAATCATCCAGGCCCTGGAAAGCGGCTCGGAACTGCCCTTTCCGCTCAAGGGCGCGGTCATCTACTACGTCGGCCCGTCCCCGGCCCCGGAAGGCCGCCCCATCGGCTCCGCCGGCCCCACCACCAGCTACCGCATGGACAGCTACACCCCCCGTCTGCACAGCCTCGGGGTCAAGGCCACCATCGGCAAGGGCAAGCGCAGCCAGGACGTCAAGGACGCCCTGGTCCGCCACAACGCCGTCTACTTCGGGGCCACCGGCGGAGCCGGAGCCCTGCTCTCCCAACGCATCGAATCCTCCAAAATCATCGCCTTCAACGACCTCGGCCCGGAGGCTGTCCGCGAACTGGTGGTCCGGGACTTTCCCTTGCTGGTGGTCAACGACGCCTTTGGCGGCGAACTCTACGCCAAGCCCAACCTGCCCGACTAACCTTTCATCGTTCGGAGGGTCGCCTATGGACGTCAAAATTGCGGTCCACACAGGACTCTCAATCCAGCCATGCGCACCCTGGTCATGAATCTGACCCGTTTCGGGGATCTGCTGCAAACGCAGCCGGTCATCGCCGGGTTGCGGGACCAGGGGCGTTCCGCGGCCCTGATCTGTCTGGACAACTTTGCCGGGGCGACCCGTTTTTTACCGGACGCGGAAGAAGTCTTCGCCTTGCCCGGGGCCGGCCTGCTGGCGGATCTGGACCGCGGCTGGCCCATGGCCCTGGAGCGCCTCGCCACCTGGAAACGCGCGATTACCGAAGATCATTCCGCCCCGCCGCTGCTGAACCTGACTCCAATCCAAAGCGCCCGCCTGCTGGCCCGAATCCTGACCACAGGTCCGGTCTCCGGCTTCGGCCTGGATCACCAAGGCTTCGGATACTACGGCAACGCCTGGGCCGCTTTTTTGCAAACTTCCACCATGAACCGGGGATGCAGTCCGTTTAATCTGGTGGACCTGATGCTGCGCGGGGCGGATCTGCCGGTATCCGGTCACGATCTGGACTTGGCCCGTCCCGGCCCGGATGTGCTGGATACCGTCCGGACAATGCTGGATGCGTCTGCTCCGACCACCGCCGCGTCCTCCCGCCGGGGCTACGTGGCCCTGCAACTCGGGGCCAGCGAGCCTCGCAGGCAGTGGCCGGAGGAATATTTTGCCCAGCTCGGCGGCCTGCTCTGGGAGCGGTTCGGACTCTGCCCGGTACTCCTGGGCACGGCGTCGGAGCGTCGTCTTGTGGACGGTTACGCAGCCAGGACGTCCGCCCCGTTCATCGACCTAATCGGCCGGACCAGCCTGCCCGAACTGGCCGCGGCCCTGTGTCACGCCGATCTGCTGGTAACCAACGACACCGGCACCATGCACCTGGCCGCCGGTCTCGGCCGCCCCGTGGCCGCCATTTTCCTGGCCACGGCCCAACCTTGGGACACCGGGCCGTACCAAGAAAACAGCCTTTGTCTGGAACCGAACCTGGACTGCCACCCTTGCGCCTTCGGTACGGCCTGCGGCCTCCAGGAAGAATGCCGCCGCGCCATCACTCCGGAACAAGCCTTCGAGCTCATCCGCACCCATCTCCTGCCCCAATCAGATAAGGACCAACCATCCACGGCTAATCCGAAATCCGTCCGAGCCTGGAAAACCTGTCGGGACGCACACGGTTTTTTGGATTTAACGGCACTCACCGGCCAGGAAACAGACCCGCGCACCCAATGGATCCGCATCCAGCGACACTATTATCGTCAATTTCTTGACCAACAGTCCGACATTCGCTCCTCCGACCACCTTCTTTCCCTGCCCTCCGAAGTCCGAGACCAAATC
Organism: Desulfonatronum sp.; assembly: GCA_007127655.1. Taxonomy (GTDB): domain Bacteria; phylum Desulfobacterota; class Desulfovibrionia; order Desulfovibrionales; family Desulfonatronaceae; genus Desulfonatronum. Next base: position 2,736 of record SKYX01000074.1, on the reverse strand, counting down.
CTGGCCTCCCTGGAACAGGCTGTGGCCATGCTGCGCATTCTGGAAAGCCAGGCCCAGGTTCTGGCCACGGCCCCCCTCCCCAAGATCAAGCAAAAATTCATGGCCTATTGGGAACGCCTTCAAGCCCACTGGCAAGCAGACCCGTTCTTTGCGGTCCTGGGCCGATTATGGCTGACGGAGTCACAGGATCAAGGCCGGGACATCGCCGGGGTCCTCCGGCTCACTCGCCGCTACCTGACCTTTACTTTGGCCTGGAAGGGTGCCTTTGACCGTCAGTAATTCTCGGCACGAATCTTGAATTAGAGTGGGAAATCCCTACCCACCTTCAAGGAGGTTCCTGCGATGATTATTATCGACGGTCAAAAATCTGATTTCAACATCACCAATTTTACCAATCTGGATGAACTGCTCATCGGTCTGATGAGCATGAAGCACCTGGACAATCGGATCGTGACAGACGTGCTTGTCAACGACGAGGCGTTCTCGGAGATCTATCCCCATCAGGCTGAAGACGTGGATTGCCGAGACATTCAGAAAGTCGAGATCAAGACCATGGGCGTTCCGGAGATGGGCGTGAACATCGCCCGGGAACTATACAAGGTCATCCGCCTGATGAGCGAAGGCTCCAAGCAGGTCGCCGACCTGTTCCGTCGGGCCGATGATGCCGAGGCCCTGGAAATGTATCAGGACCTACTGGATGTGACCCGCGATTTCCTGGGAATGATCGGCGCATTGCGCGACGAGTTCGCCCTTTCGGCCAACCCGCAATTCGAGGACGCGGTGAACGATCTTTCCGAGCTGTTCACGGAAATGCTGGAAGTACAGGAAAACGAGGACTGGATTTTGCTTTCCGACCTTCTGGAATACGAATTTCATCCGCTGGTGGAACGCTGGAAAAGCATCGTGGCCCAACTTCGGGAAGACGTCCGAAAGTCCATTCGGGAGGGATGAATGCACACCGCCGAAGTCGAATCCTATCTGGACGAGGCCCTGGATCTCGGGCGACTTGAGCTGCACATGCTCACCGAGGGCAACGTGGAACAGGCCGAGGCCCTGGCCAATGACCGGGGCCGACTCCTGGACATGGCCTGGCACGGTCGGGGGCGCATCTCCCAGGATATCTTCCTCAACAAGATGGAACAGTTGCAGGCCGTACACAGCCAAGTCAACGCCGAGGCCAGGCGACTACACAAGCTGCTCAAGGACGACCTGCTCCGCACCCGCCGCCAAGGCCGGGGATACTCCGGATATCGCAACAGCATGCCCACCGCTGCGTCGGAGGCCAAGTTCGTTCAAGTCAAGGGCTGATTGGAAGCAGCCTCGGACTGAGGAAAGGTTGCGAGGGCAAAGAAGTCTGGATTCCCGCATGCGCGGGAGAAACGCCTTCAGCGAGCCCCTTGCCGATCAGGCGAGAATCCGGAAACTCCAAAAAAAACGAGAGAAATCATCGATCTCCCGGGCCCGGTTTTCTTCCGCTCACTGTGCAAAGTCTCTGCGAAAACTCAGTTTTCAGCAAACGCCTGAACCGTGTTGTGCAGCAGTTGGGCGATGGTCATCGGGCCGATTCCGCCGGGAACCGGGGTGATCGCGGCGACTTTGTCGCGCAACGTATCGAAATCCGCGTCTCCTACCAGCCCCTGATCCGTGCGGTTGATACCCACGTCCACCACCACGGCTCCGGGGGCGACCATCTCAGCTGTGGCGAACCGGGGACGGCCCACGGCCAGAAACAAAAAATCCGCCCTGCGCATTTCACCCGCCAGATCAGGCGTCCGGGAGTGGCACAAGGTCACCGTGGCGTTGCCCTGGGCATGAGGCTGCGCCAGCAGCAAGGCCAGCGGCTTGCCCACGATGTTGCTGCGGCCCACGACCACGGCTTTCTTCCCGGCCACGCCCAGGTCATACCGGGCCAGCAGTTCCAGAACTCCGGCGGGCGTGCAAGGCCGCAGCCCTGGCAGGCCCAGGGTCAGTCGGCCCATGTTCTCTGGATGAAAGCCATCCACGTCTTTCTTCGGGTCGATCAACTCCAGACAGCGCTGGGCCTCCAACCCTTGGGGCAGCGGCAGTTGCAGCAAGATGCCGTGGATGGTCCTGTCCGCGTTCAGATCGCGAATCAGACCTTCCAGGTGGTCCTGGGGCACATCCCCCGGCAGGCGCAGACTTCGGGAAACAATGCCCACCTCGGCGCAGGCCCGCTCCTTGTTGCGCACATAGACCTGGGAGGCCGGGTCCTCGCCCACCAGGATCACGGCCAACCCCGGAGGTAAACCGCGGGAAGCGGCCAGATAGGCCACTTCCCGCCGCAATTCCTCACGCATGGCCGCAGCAGTGCGCTTGCCGTCCAGAATCACTGCGCTCACGCGTCGTCCTCTTCCGATTCAACGTCCAGCCACTGGGCGATCATGCTCGGGCCGAAATACGCGCCCTGCTCTTCCAGCACCTCTTCGATGCGCAGCAATTGATTGTATTTGGCCAGCCGGTCGGAGCGGCACAAGGAGCCGGTCTTGATCTGACCCGAATTCAAACCCACGGCCAAATCGGCGATGAAGGCGTCCTCGGTTTCCCCGGATCGATGGGAAATGACCGTGCCGTAGGAAGCGGACTTGGCCAGTTCAATGGTGTCCAGGGTCTCGGTGACCGTGCCGATCTGGTTCAGCTTGATCAGGATGGCGTTGGCGATGCCTTCCTGGATGCCCTCGGCCAGGATGTCCGGATTGGTCACGAAGATGTCGTCGC
>SKYX01000229.1 GCA_007127655.1 Desulfonatronum sp. | reverse complement strand
CCCGACTCCAAACCAGCACCTCGCTGTCGCCGTGCTCGCCGATCACATAGCCGTGCACGTTTCGGGCATCCACGTCGTAATACTCGGACAGCAGATGCCGGAAACGCATGGTGTCCAGGACGGTGCCCGAGCTGATCACCCGCCCCGGAGGCAGCCCGGAAACCTTCAAGGCCACTTGGGTCAGGATGTCCACGGGATTGCTGACCATCAGCAGGATTGCATCGGGGTTGTGCTCTATAATTTTGGGCACAATATCCTCGACGATCTTCACGTTGCGCTTGGCCAGATCCAGACGGGTCTCCCCTTCTTCCTGATTCGCGCCCGCGGCGATAACCACGATATGGGCACCCTTGCACATCTCGTAGCCGCCGGCACGGATGTCGATGGGCTTGGTGAAGGGCAACCCCTGGCTCAAATCCATGGCCTCCCCCTCGGCCCGGGCCGCGGTGCGGTTCACCAGCCCGATCTCCCGAACCAGCCCCTTGATGCACAGGGCATAGGCATAGGACATGCCCACCAGCCCGGTACCGACAATGGTCACCTTGCGGTGTCTGTACAAATTATCCTGCATAGGAACTCCTTGTTTGTTTCACTTTCCGCTTTTCTGAAACACTCCCCAAAGGAATGCTTCAATTCATGTGAAGAATAGGTTGACACATTTCCGGATACCCTGATTTAGTTGCCCAATTTCTTTTAAAAAAAATGAACCGCCCGCTTCGCTCAAGACTCAAGGAGCGCAAAGGAAAAGATTATGGAAAGCAGGGAAAAAGCTGCTTTCCAAAAACATTGCTCCTCCCTGTCGGGAGGAAGCAACATCGCCGATAGGCAGCGTGTCTTTTTGCTTCCGCATCTTTCCAGCGGAAGCAAAAAATCACTTCTTGGCGTACCCCGCGCCTTGAGCGAAGCGAGCGGTTCACTTCTTCATGTGTCAACAGGTTCTGAACCATCCCTCCCCAAAACCGCTCATTCGCTCTCAATTTCCGCCACGCGTTGAATGACCTGCAGTACGCTGTCCGGCTGCAGAGAGATGGAGTCGATGCCGGATCGGACCAGGAAAGCGGCGAACTCCGGATCGTTGCTGGGGGCCTCGCCGCAGATGCCCACCGGACGTCCTTCCTGGTGCGCGGTCTCAATGAGCATCCGGATCAATCGCTTGATGGATTCGTCGCTTTCATCAAACAGCTCGGCCAGCTGCTCCGAATCCCGGCTGATGCCAAGTACCAGCTGGGTCAGGTCGTTGGACCCGATGGAAAAGCCGTCAAACCGTTTCGCAAAGGCCTCCGCCTCCAGGATATTGGTCGGGATTTCGGCCATGACGTAAACTTCGAGGGCGTTTTGGCCTCGAATCAGACCGTTTTGGGACAGGACGTCCAGGACCTTGTCCGCCTCTGCCGGAGTTCTGCAGAACGGAATCATGATCCGCACATTGGTGAACCCCATCCGTTCCCGGACCCGCCGGATGGCCAGGCACTCCAGGGCAAAGCCGTCGGCATAGTTCTCGCTGTAGTAGCGGGACGCGCCGCGCCAGCCGAGCATCGGATTCTCCTCCTTGGGCTCGAACTGGGCGCCGCCGATCAGGTCGGCGTATTCGTTGGTCTTGAAATCGCTCATGCGCACGATCACCGGGTGCGGATGGCGGGAGGCCGCGATGGTGGCGATGCCGCGGGCCAAAAGTTCGACAAAGTAGTCCTCCCTGCTTTCATGGCCCTTGGTCAGCTCCTTGATCCGCGCCTTGGCATTGGCGTCCTCGACCTGATCAAAGCGGGTCAAGGCCAGGGGGTGAATCTTGATCACGTTGTTGATCAGATACTCCATGCGCGCCAGCCCGACCCCCTTGCAGGGCAGCTTCCACCAGCGCATCGCGGCGTGGGGCGCGCCGATGTTCAACATGATCCTGGTCCGGGTCTCCGGAACATTGTCCAGGTCCATGGCCTCTTCCTCGTATTCGAGCCGGCCGGCATAGACATGGCCCTGGTCCCCTTCGGCGCAGGATACCGTCACTTCTTGACCGTCCTTGAGCTTTTTGATGGCCTGTGGTGCGCCGACAATGGCCGGGATGCCCAGCTCGCGGCTGACAATGGCCGCGTGGGAGGTGCGCCCACCCTGTTCGGTCACGATGGCCGCGGCCCGTTTCATGATCGGCACCCAGTCCGGATCGGTCATGGTGGTCACCAGCACCGACCCCTCCTTGAACTTCTCGATTTCCGAGGCGCTCTCAATGACGTTGACCTCACCCACGGCAATGGCCTGTCCGATGCTCAATCCGGTCACCAGCCGTTCACCGTCCTCCTGGAGGGTGTAGGTCTTCATGGTGGCCGCTGATTTTCGGGAATGCACGGTCTCGGGGCGGGCCTGGACGATGAAGATCTCGTCCAATTCGCCGTCCTTGGCCCATTCGATGTCCATGGGCGTGCCGTAGTGTTTCTCGATGTCGACGCTCCATCGGGCCAGGCGCAGAATCTCCTCGTCGCTGAGAACGAATGCCTCGCGATCCTTTTTCGTGGTCTGAACGTTTTTGGTCGGCTCTTTCCCATCCTTGGCGTAGACCATTTTCTTTTCCTTGGACCCCAGGGTCTTCTCGATGATCGAATCCAGATCCTCGTTGTCCAGAAAGGGCTTGAACACGGTGTACTGATCCGGATTGACCGCACCCTGGACCACGTTTTCGCCAAGCCCCCAGGCCGCGTTGATCAGCACCACGTCCGGAAACCCGGAATCCGTGTCCAGGGTGAAGAGCACCCCGGAACCGGCCAGGTCGGAACGGACCATTTTCTGGATGCCCACGGACAGGGCGACCTTCATGTGTTCGAACCCCTTTTCCTCCCGGTAGGCGATGGCCCGGTCCGTGAAGAGCGAGGCGAAACACTGCTGGCAGACCTTCAGCACGTCGTCCTCGCCGGTCACGTTCAGAAAGGATTCCTGCTGGCCGGCAAAGCTGGCCTCGGGCATGTCCTCGGCCGTGGCGCTGGAACGGGCGGCCACGTCCACGTCGGTCTTGTCGTAGCGCTGGCAGAGTTCCTGGTAGGCTTCCCGTATGGACCGGGCCACGTCCGGAGGCATTTTCCCGTTGAGGAAGAGCTTGCGGATGGCCTCCCCGGTCTTGCGCAGGGAAGTGTCCTCCTGTTGGTAGGCTTCGAGCAGATCTTCAATCTGTTCGCTGAGATCGTTTTCTTTTAAAAATGACCAGTAGGCATCCGTGGTTGTGGCAAACCCGTCCGGGACCTGGATGTCCTTTTTTTTCAATTCCCTGATCATCTCGCCCAGCGAGGCGTTCTTGCCCCCCACCGTATCGACGTCCTTCGAACTCAGGTCTTCAAACCAGCTGATGTATTGGGTCTCGGAATTCGTGTCCTGCATGGGAGCCTCCGTTGTTGCTGTTCCACCAATGTCGCTTGGTGACGGTATTGCGTCCGTCCGGCCGTCGGGCCGTAGGCCCGTCGATCCGTGGGCATTGGCGCCAGGAAGTTCCCATTATGTGGGTATTGCACGCTCGGAGGATATACGGGAAACCCTGTATTTCGATGGGGGAAACGGTGCACTCTGGAGCATGGCAGTCCGAAGTTTCGCGATTCCGAGTGGAAAGGCGGGAAGGAGCATGAGGAGTTATACTCGGTTAGTGACTTACTCCTGATAGCCTGCAAGAAAAAACAAGAAGTTTTGAACCGCCCGCTACGCTCAAGGCTCAAGGTGCGCCAAGGTAACATTCTGGAAAGCAGGGAAAGAGCTGCTTTCCAAAAGGATGTCTCCCCCTATCGGGGTGATGTCACTTAGCCGTTAGGCATGAAGCCTTTTGCCTGCCGCATCTTTCCAGCGGAAGGCAAAAATTCTTCTTAGTGTCCTTCGTGCCTTGAGCGAAGCGGGCGGTTCATATTCATTTTGCTTGGGTTGCGGGCATGGCCCGCGTTAGTGACCAATCCGTTCGGTCCGGTCGGCTTGGTCAGGCCCGGACGGAGCGACGTTTCTGGCGCGCAAGGCGGCCAGTTCGCGTTCGATATCTTCGTCCGCGGCCAATTTGGCGAATTTTTCCTCCAGCGTAAAGGGCTCCGCGTCTTTGCCCCGTCGCTGACGACCAGCGGAGGGTGATGCCCAGGGGCCGGCCAGATCCGCTTCGGACTCCATCCGGTCGATGCGCTGCTCGAACTCCTCGAAGCGCAGCATGGCCGCGTGGGAGTCGGCCCGGCGCATATCCAGCCCGGCTCGCTTGCGGCCCTTGGCGCGCATGTGCCGCTGGATGAGAAGGCGCTGCTTGTCCTTGGCCGAGATCAGCTTTTCCTCCAGCGTGTCGATATCGGCTTTATAGCCTTCAATAATGCCCTCGCTTTCGGCCAGTTCCCCGGCCAACCGATCGGCCTTGGCCTCCAGCTCCCGTTTCTCCAGCAGAGCCTCCCTGGCCAGGTTTTCGTAGCCCTTATCCACGGCAAGAGCGGCTTTGTCTCCCCAGCCCAGGACCTTGGCGTCCACCTGCTCCCATTCCCGGCGTATCCTGACTGCGGCGGCCATGGCCCCGGCGCAGGAGGCCTTGAGTTCCACCAGGGTTTCCTCCATCTCCTGGATCATCAGGCGCAGCAGTTTTTCCGGATCCTCGGCCTTCTCCAACATGGCGTTGATGTTGGAACTGATAATGTCGCGAAATCTGGTGAAAATTCCCATAATATGGTCCTCCTTACGGTTTCCGAGGCGATGTGGTTATTTGTGAAAAGCATATGGCGTGCCAAAATATGATCAGCAGGTATTTCAGTGTATTGCCGTGAAAGGGAAGCGATGGTGCTTGACGAACTCAGATACTATTTGGCACCAAGAATCAATCTATGGTAAATATCACCACAAGCATCTCCGCGATACCCGAAGCCCTGGGGCGTTCGGACGCCTTCCTGGCCTTGCAAGAGCGCATTGTTGCCGTGGCCAAGGTGAACCGGCCCGTGATCATCGTCGGCGAGCGGGGAACGGGCAAGGAATTGGCCGCGATCCGGCTGCACTACCATTCCCATCGCTGGCAGGGGCCGCTGGTGGCCGTAAACTGCTCGGCCTTGTCCGAATCGCTTCTGGAATCCGAACTCTTCGGCCATGAGCCGGGAGCCTTTACCGGAGCGGTCCGGTTGCGGCGGGGGCGGTTTGAAGCGGCGCACGGGGGCACCCTGTTTCTGGATGAAATTGGAACCATGCCTCTGGTGATGCAGGAAAAAATTCTGCGCGTGGCCGAGTACCAAGTCGTGGAGCGTCTAGGCGGCACCGCGCCTTTGGAAGTGGATGTTCGGATCATCGCGGCCACCAACGCCGATCTCGTCGCTCTGGCGGCCCAGGGACGGTTCAAGCCCGATCTGCTGGACCGCCTGGCTTTTGAAGTTCTGCGCGTTCCACCGCTGCGTGAGCGGTCCGGTGACGCGGTCCTGTTGGCCGAGCACTTCGCGGCCCGAATGGCCGTGGAACTGGGCCGTTCCGTACCGCCGCGCCTGTCGGAGTCCGTGGTCAAGACTCTGGAAGCGTATTCCTGGCCGGGGAATGTACGGGAATTGAAAAACGTCGTGGAGCGGGCCGTGTTTCGGGCCGGTGACGCAGCGGTGGTCAAAGAGCTGGCTCTGGACCCTTTTGTCGCGACGCCGTCAGCGGCCGGCATCGCTACCGGCGACAATTCAGGGCAGGCCGACCCGCCCTTGCGCCCTTCCAGTCCCGACACGACGACCAGTCACCCTGAGACCGTGGAAGAGCCCTTCTTTGACCGGTTAAGTTTACCGGAAGCCGTGGACAAGCTGGAACGCCGTCGCTTGCGCCAGGCACTCCGCCAAGCCAGGTTCAACCAGCGCCGGGCCGCTGAAATCCTCGGCCTG
>SKYX01000008.1 GCA_007127655.1 Desulfonatronum sp. | reverse complement strand
CGGCAACGTTGTCGAAGTGGCTGAAGTGGGCCTGTTCCTCGTCGATGATCTGCTCGAAGAGCTTCATGCTGATGCTGTCGCCATTTTCCCGGCAGACCAGCAGAAATTGGTTGTAGACGTCCACGGTGTTGTCTTCCAGATCGGCGTCGAAAGAAAAGATGGTTTCCACGTCCTGGTTCTTCTGGGTCTTGGCCGCGGGGTCCGTGGTGGGCTCGCCGCCCAGTTCCTTGATCCGTTCCGCGAACATTTCGGCATGGCGCATCTCATCGATGGCAATGAGCTTCTGGTTGGCTGCCAGCTCTCCGTAGTCCATGTCGTCCAGCCCGTAATGCTGGTTCATGTACTGGGAAATGGCGTGCAGTTCCATGGCCCGGGCCTTGTTCAGGACCTCGATCACTTTGGCCCTGCGTTCTTCCTTGCTTGCTGAAAGGGTCGCGTTTTCCATCGTCGTTGCTCTCCTTGATGTCGTAAGATGTGGGAATTGGGTTTGCTTGGCGGTTGGTTTCACCGATTTCCGCATGGTAGTATCAACGATCAGGATGTCAACGGAGCTTGTGAGCTTGCTTGCTCCGGCCCGTTCCGGTCTCTTCGTGGTGTTCCAACTCGGTGACCAGGGAGGCCACGTCCAGGATCAGGGCCAGGGCGCCGTTGCCCATGATCGTGGCCCCGGAGAGGCCCCTCATCCCGTTGAACACCCGGCCCAAGCCTTTGATCACGGTCTGGAGCTGGCCCACGATGCTGTCCACGACCAGTCCGACGCGGCGGTTGCCGGCCTGGACCACCACCACCTGCTCGATTTCCGGCCCAGTGGAGCCCATGTGATACCAGTTGCGCAGAACCAGACAGGGCAGCAATTCGCCGCGCACGTCGTAGGCCTTGGCAATGCGCTCGGGTTCGTCATCCCCGCGCTGGATCTCGACGCATTCCAGGACGTCGGAAAGGGGGATGACGTAGTATTCATTGCCCAGAGTGACCAGCAGCCCTTCGATGATCGCCAGGGTCAGGGGCAGGCCGATGCTGATGGACGTGCCCTGGCCGGGACGGCTGTCAATCTCCACCGTGCCCTTGAGGGATTCCAGGGAGCGTTTGACCACGTCCATGCCCACCCCGCGGCCGGAAACCGCGGTGACCTTTTCGGCCGTGGAAAAGCCGGGGGCAAAAATCATTTGGAGCACGTCCCGGTCCGAAGGCCGGGCATCGGCCCTGGCCAGGCCCCGCTCCACGGCCTTGGCGAATATCTTGTCCGGGTCAATGCCACCGCCGTCGTCCTCGATAACAATCCGCACCTGCCCGGCGCTCTGCATGGCGGAGAGGGTAATCGTGCCTTTGGCGGGCTTGCCCTGGGCTTGGCGGATTTCGGCGGATTCGACGCCGTGATCGACGCTGTTGCGCAGGATGTGTACCAGGGGGTCGCTGAGTTTTTCGATGACCGTCTTGTCCAGTTCGGTTTCCGCGCCGTGGGTCTTCAGCTCAATTTCCTTGCCCAGCTCCGAGGACAGATCCCGGACCAGGCGGCGGAACCGATTAAAGGTTGAGCCGATGGGCAGCATGCGCAGGGACAGGGTCCGCTCGCGCAGGTCGCCGCTCAAGCGCTCGATTTCCTCGCTGACCGAAGTGAGCAGCGGATTATGCAGTTCGGATTCGATCTGCTTCAACCGGGCCTGGACAATGACCAATTGCCCGACCAGATCGACCATATCATCCAGTTTCGTGGCGCTAACCCGGATGGAGGCGATCTCTTCGGCCTTGGTAGCGCCGGCAGGAGGGCTTTTCGGCTCTCCGGCCTGGGGTGCGGCCGGGGAGGGAGAACGCATCTCCTTGGGGTGTCCGGAAGGTTCGGAAGACCGGGGAGGGGAGGCTTGAGTGGATTGCGGCGAAGGTGCGGGGGGGGGCAAAACATCCGGTTTGTGCGGCTGAGGCGTGGGCCGAGTTTGGGGCGATTGAGCGGTGCCGGGGGTGTTGTCGTCCAACTTGTCAATTGCGGGCTGGCTCGGAACTTGCGACTGAGACGCCGCGGCCAGGAGTTCGGATATTTGCCGGGCCTGGGCCTGGCGGAGCTTGGCCGCCTCGTCGTCGTCAATCGCTCTAAATTGGCTCACGTCGTCGGGGTCGTCCAGGAAGAGGAAGACGTCGCGAATCGTTTCCTCGTCCGCGCTGGTCTGGAGAATCACGTCCCAACTCGTGACGCAACGCGAAGGCTCCAGGTTGTCCAGCGGCGGAACATGCTCTGGAGATGCATGGATCTCGCATGGGCCGAGGAGTTGCATTTGGCTAAAAAAATCCAAGGGATCCAGGGAATCGAAGGACTTGTTCGCGGGGTGGTAGCGCAGGTGGTAGTGCTGAAGGAGATTGTCGGCATCGGAGCCATTTTCAGGTCGGCAGGACGCGCAGTCCTCGGAAGGGGGCTCGGTGGGCTTGGGCGCGGCGTGTACCGGGGCGTCCATGGCCTGCTCCAGGGCCATCAGGATCTCGGTGGTCTTGTCCTGGGGCAAGCCTTTTTCCGGGTCTTGGAGATATTCGGTCAACATATCCTTGTAGCGGAAGGACAGCGTGACCAACGCCGGAGTGCAGGCGATTTCCGTCGATCTCACCCGGTCGAAAAGGGTCTCCAGGTCGTTGGTCAGCTCCCGGACGTCCTCCAGTCCAAGCATGGCCGCGGACCCCTTAATGGTGTGCAGGGAGCGGAAAATACGGTGTACTCCGTCGATGTTGCCCGGGTCGGTCTCCAGTTCCAGCAGGGCGCTCTCCAACTCAGCCAAAAGTTCCTGGCATTCTTCGATAAACAATTGGTATTTCGCGCTCATGAGCCGCTCTCCAGCATCCAGGCGAAGCCGAGGTTTTGGAATTGTTCGAGAAGTTCGTCCGCTGAAGCGAAGGTCAGTCCGCGATCCAGACGGGCGCTGGTTTTCAGGGCCGCGGCCAGGGCCTGCAGACCGGCGGCGTCCACGTACCGGGTGGCGCTCAGGTCCAGACGCAGGCCCGCGGCTTTGGCCGGGGCGGCGTGGAAGCAGTTTCGAAACTCCTCGACCTGGGACAGTTCGAACCGCTCTCCGAAGAGCAGGACGGCTTGGTCGCCGACCATCTTCCAGGGGGAATCAGCACTCAGGGGGCAGGTTTCCGCGACCGCTAATTTTTTGTCGGCAGCATCGCGGGGGGGCGATTGCATCTGGAACATGGATTTCTCCAGTTCCCTGATCCGTTCCGCCGGAACGTCGATCAATGCGCCGACCACGTCAGGATCAATGATCGAGGCGAACAAGACATTCAGTGGGATACGTTGCGCAAAGCCGTCCTCCAGGGTGCCCGTGGCCTCGAAATCCACCTTGCAGTCCAGGATCAGACCGGAGTCCTGAAGGGTTTTGATGATGTCGTAGGGCGTTTTGTCCTTGCGATGAATGTCGTGGATCAGGTCGAATTCGATGTGGTAGAGATATTTTCCACCCTTGAGCCCCTGTTCCAAGGTGAACATGTCCACATCGAAAATGGACTGCCCTTGCGTCGACGGCAGGCTCATGGCCGTTTCCGTGCTCAGCTTGATTTCCGGGGTGAGCAGTCCTTGAATTCGAGAGAGAATGTCTGAAATATCCAGGCATTCGCTGCTTCCGGGATCGTTGATCATGGCGTTGAGCTGATCGAAGCCTTCCAGCAGGATTTGGCAGGTCGGTCGATCCGGGCGGAGATTTTGATCGCGCATCAGGTGCAGGGCGTTTTCCAGCTTGTGGGCCAGGGAACCAATGGCCTCCAGGCCGAAGAAACCGGCCGCGCCCTTGATGGAGTGGGCCGTGCGAAAAATCCGGTTGATCAGCTCCTCGTCATAGGCTCCTTCCAGGTTTTCCAGAGCCATGATGTCGGATTCGATGCTTTCCAGGTGTTCCTTGGAATCCTCGACAAACGCGTCCATCAATTCATCGGACATAAGGCGGTCTCACTGTTTGGGGTCAGGGGCGGTGGTCGCGAAGCAACAGGCTTTGGCAAGCATCAGCCGTGCGAGTCATTCGGCCTTTTGAATTGTGAAGTGCTTGTCCAGGCGCATGACGACCAGCACGTTGTAGATGTCCTGCCTGACGTTCACCAGGGTAAGGCGGCCCTGTTTGGTTTTCAGGGAGTTGTGCGTGGCCACGAGCAGCCCCATGCCCAGGGAGTCCACCATGTCGACGCTGCTCAGGTCAATGGTCAAGTCGGTATGGTCGTTTTTGACCAGGTTTGATAATTCCAAGCGGAGTTCATCGATCTTCGAGCCGACCATGTTTTCGGTCACCTTGGCGAAGGTTTTCGGCCCATCTTTTTGTATTTGTAACATTTTTTTAACTCCCGAAGGTTCGAATCGCTTGCGTAACGTTATCCGGTTGCCGGAATCATTGAATTCTATCTGAGCAAAAAAACTGCGAATGATCGCCAAGCCCCGACCAGACTCGCTGCTGGGCGGAGGCAGTTTCCAGTTTCGGTTTTGCCATGCGAAGCCGGGGCCTTGATCCTGAATCACGACCTCAAGGAGATCCGGGTGAATGGTAACCAGACAAGTTGCTGATTTTCCCGGGTCGGAACGGTTGCCGTGGATCACGGCGTTGGTCAAGGCTTCACGCAGAGCCAGGAGAATCATGAAATGATCCTCGGTGGGAAGCTTGTCTCGCAGGAGACCTTGCACCGATAGGCAGGCTTGATCCACCTCCGTGAGGTTCGAAGGGATACTCAGCCCCACTTGGTTTTCGGTCCGCGATACAATCTGCATGGTCATACCTCGACGGCCAGCAACACGGCGTCGTCCTGGGCCTTGGCTCTTTGCAATATTCGGACCTGAATATGGCCCGGACAGGCCGCCAAGGGGAGGGAGCGGCATTCTTCGCAGGCTTGGATCAGAGTCCGGATGTCGTCGTGAACGTCGCGGGATTGGTTGTTATTCACATCCAGCAGACCGTCGGTGTAGAGAAAAATCCTGTCCCCCTTGGTCACCTGCCGGGAAATCGGGTTCAGGTAGATGTGCGGAAACGGGCCGAGAATATCGCCTTCGGCCCGCAGGATTTCCACTTCGCCGTTACTTCCCACGAAAATCGGCGGCGGGTGACCGGCTGAGAGAACCGTGAGGTGGTCGCGTCTGCCGTTGAGCACGGCGTAGGCTGCCGTGAGGAATCTTCCCGGCGGAAGAACGTCGTGGAGCACATTGTTGATGGTAGTCAGGGTTTCCACGGGCGTGAACAGCGGGCTGGCGTTTTGGCGTATCAGGGCCTTGACCCCGGAGGTGATGAAGGACGTCTTCAGGTCGTGCCCGCTGATGTCCGCGACGACATAGCCAAAGCCGCCGCTGACGGGGAACACGTCGTAATAGTCGCCCCCGGCTTCCAGGATGGGCTCGTAGAAGACGGCGAACCTGGCTTCAGGGTGCTCTTCAGGCTTGGTGAGCATGGACTGTTGGGCCTCGCCAATCTGGCGCAGCTTCTCGGCCTGTTCGGCGATCACGCTCCGGTAGGCCCGCGCCACCTTCAGGTTGGTCCGCACTCGGGCCAAAATCTCCAGGGGCTCGAAGGGCTTGGTGACGTAATCCACCGCGCCCAGTTCAAATCCCTTGACCTTGGAGCCCAGATCGTCCAGCGCGGAAAGAAAAATGACCGGAATAGCGGCGGTGATCGGCTCTTCCTTGAGCCGAAGCAAGGTTTCAAAGCCGCTTTCCCCCGGCATCATGATGTCCAGCAGGATCAAGTCCGGGCTGTGCGTCAGGGCCTGGCTCCGGCCTTCATTTCCGGTTTCGGCCTGAAGCGTCGCAAACCCGGAAGAGGCCAGGATTCGCTGGAGGACCACTCGATTCGTGGGATCATCGTCGATGATCAGCACCAAAGG
>SKYX01000433.1 GCA_007127655.1 Desulfonatronum sp. | reverse complement strand
CAAAGAGCGTCCACACCCGCGCTACCTGAACACGCATCTCAAGAACTGCTTGAAAATCTTGTGCGGTTTTGTTCCGGCCTTCGCCACTTTCGCCCTGACCAAGGACTGGTGGGTACTGGCGTATTTCGGGGCGTTGATCTGGTTCGGGATCACCGGAGTGCGCAACATCATTCAGGCCGTGCTTGGGGCCGGAGGGTTGCGACGGACTCCGTTTTTGCACTGGAGCGAATACGTCAAATGGAACCGGATCGCGGATTCGTTGATGTACACCGGGTTTTCGGTGCCGCTGCTGGATCTGCTGGTCAAGACCATGCTTCTGGATCGAGGGATGGGCATTACTGCCGAGTCCGGGCCGCTGGCGCTGTATGCCGTTATGGCCGTGGTCAACGGGCTTTACCTGGCTGGGCATAATCTGTTTCGCGGACTGCCCAAGGTCGCGGCCGTGGGCAATCTGTTTCGGACGATACTTTCCATTCCGCTGGCTTTGGTTTTGAATTTCTTGCTCGGCTTTGCGTTGGGGGCGGCCGGCGTCCCGGCGGTGGGAGTGGTGCTCCAGAACTGGGCCGCTGTCATCTCCAAGCTGGCCTCGGACATCGTGGCTGGGTTCATCGAGGGCTTGGCCGACCGGGCCGTGAACTTCCGGGAGCGGAGCCTGGACTACGCAGCCAAACTGCGCCGGATGTTCGACGTCTACGCCGGCCTGGAGTTGCGGCATCCGGATACCGAAGTGCTCAGTGTTCTGGAAAAACCGGAGCGGTTCGTCTGCGCGGCGACAAGGGAGGAGGAGAGCCTGAATTTGGCTGTTATCGTCAATGCGCTGGATTTGATGTACTTCTGGATGTACCAACCTCGGGCACGGCATGTACTGGAGCGGCTGATGCGGCAGATGAGCCAGGAGGAGCGGCGGGTGTTTTTGCTCTCCCAATATGTGCTCCAGCGCGAACGGGATATTTCCCAGCTCTTCTTGGACGGCTTGGTGGGCAAGAACTTTTCGCGTGCCTTGGCCTTTTACCTCCACGGTTGGCGGGGCTACCTGGAGGACATCCAGCGACTTGCCGTACACCTGCCGTCCGGGGAAAAGGGGGGCCGTCCGGCCCCGTGTTGAGTCTCGGGCAAAGGAGGTCGGGCGAGTATCCTGATCAACTCGCCTCGGGTTACCTGCTTTGCGGCGGCGCAGTCTTGAGAGTGAACAGAAAGGTCGCGCCTTCGCCCGGGGTGCTTTCCACCCAGATCCGACCGCCGTGGTGACGGACGATGTGCTTGCAGATGGCCAGCCCCAGTCCCGTGCCGCCGTTGCCCTCGCTACGGGCCGCGTCCTGGCGGTAAAATCGTTCAAAGAGGCGTTCTTGGTGTTCGCGGGGAATCCCGGCTCCGTGGTCCCGAATGGCAAACACCATGTATTCGCCTTCCGGACGGCAGGAAATGGTCACCTTGCCTTTTTCTGGGCTGAATCGGACGGCGTTTTCCAGGATGTTCTGAAAAACTTGGACGAGCCGGGACCTGTCGCCAAGCACCCATACGCCTCCTGGGGCATCTCCCTGGGACCT
This sequence comes from Desulfonatronum sp., assembly GCA_007127655.1. Lineage (GTDB taxonomy): Bacteria > Desulfobacterota > Desulfovibrionia > Desulfovibrionales > Desulfonatronaceae > Desulfonatronum. The sequence continues at coordinate 4,289 of SKYX01000433.1, read as the reverse complement.
ACCCAGCTCCAGATTGTTTTCGAACCGAATTTGCTTGCCTTGGGCCAGGGGGGCGCACATCTCCATGGCTGAGCGCAAGGACTCGTTGGCGTCCATGATTTCCAGGGTGTTGCTGGGGGCCTCGGCCTCCAGACGGGCCAGCTTGAGCAGGTCTGTGACGATATTCGCCATGTGTTCGGCATTGCGCTGGATGATCCGCAAAAAGGACCGGGCGGTTTCCGGGTCCGGTGGCGGGTCGCCCAGCAGGGTTTCGGTGTAGCCCTTGATGGATGTCAGCGGGGTGCGCATCTCATGGGAGACGTTGGCCACGAAGTCCCGGCGAATCTTCTCCATCCGTCTGGGCAGGCTGACGTCCTGGACCACCAGTACGGCACGTTGACCTCCGGAGGGCTCCTGATAGGTGTTGATTCTGGCCTCCAGCTCGTTCCCGCCTGGGCGATGAAGCAATAGGCGCTCTTCCTGGTCCGATGAGCCGTGCAGGACGCGCTCCATGGCCGAGGCCAATTCCGGCTCCAGGGTGGCCTCCAGAATGGTTTTCCCTTCAAGGTGTTGTAATTTTGGGAAAAACTTGCGAAAAGCCGGATTAGCGGAAATGATCCGTCCATTCTGACCCAAGGTGAGCACGGCCTCGCTCAAGCCGTTGAACAGGGCTTCGAGCTGGGCCTTTTGTTCCTCCATGTGATTCACGTGCCGGGAAATTTCCTCGGCCATGGTATTCACGGCCTCGGCCAAGGGGGAGAATTCGCTGCCCTGGTCGACGTGCAAGCGGCGGTCATAGGCTCCTTTGCCGACGTCGGAAACCAGGCCGACCAGTCGCCTGATGGAGGAGAAAATCGTCTGGGTGAACCAAAAGCTCAGCAGTAGCGAGACGAGCAGGCAGATTCCGAGAATGAAGAAGAAGCGCTTCTTGAGAATGTCCACCTGGTCATACAGGTTGGACAGAGGCAGGGCGATGCGCAGCACTCCAGCTGTTTCGTCGCCCATGGGGCAGCGCTGGGCGACATAGATCAAGTCCCGGCCGATTGTGCCGCTCAGCCGGATGTCCGTGCCGACGCGGCCTTCCCGGGCAACCATGATTTCCGGGCGCGTTCCGTGATCTTCCACCTCCGCCAGGCGATCGGCCCGGACATGGCTGTCCGCCGCGACCCGGCCATTGACGGTATAGGTCAACCGGACGTCCATCCGTCCCCCAAGCTCGGTGGCCCAGGCCTGCATCGCGGCTTCCTCGCCATGAAATCCCGCGGAGAGGAACTGCCAGCAGGTGGCGTTGAGCAGCTTTTTGGCCCGGTCCTGGCCGTGGTCGATCAGGTCCGAGCGGACGGTTTGGGCCAGGAAAATGTACATGGGGATGAACACGACCAGTAACAACCCCCAGAACAGGGCCAGAATTCGAAAACGCAGAGATGATTTCGCCATGACGGGCCTCAAGGAGTTCGGGCAAGACGTTAGGTTTGTGCCCGATTCGTTGACAATTGATGGTTTAAAAAACAGGTCGGGACATGCCGATGACGATTTGGGGCGACCTGGCAGGTTCATTGAGATTTTGCGCTGAAGTCATGGTAATTGCTCAATAAGGTCGGGCAATCTAACACCGGGAGCCGTGCTGCCTGCATACCGGCCTGCTCCGGTATGACGGAATGCAATGCCGCCTTGGCGATTTGCCTCGGTCGTTACCCCGGCGCAGGCCGGGGTGACGTTTTTTTCGTGTGGTTCAATAGCCCGGAGAGATTGAGCAGTTACAAGTCAGGCCAGGGGTGGGAACCGATCTTTTGATATAGGTCCTTTGTTACAAGATGTTGACGATATTTTGACAAACAGGTGAAGATTCTATACCTGACGTTTGCTCCATGGCCATCCTTGATGTTTTTTCCACATCTTAAGGTGGAAACCCTCAAGCCGCAACGAGCTGGAGTCAAAGCGCCGACCAGAGAGCACGAAACCATTCAGGACCTCAACCCACCCTACACATAATGGACATCGTCACCATCGTCCTGATTCTGGCTGTTGTCGGAGGCCTGCTGATGGCCTTCAGCATCGGCGCCAACGACGCGGCCAACGCCATGGCCGCCTCCGTGGGTTCCCGGGCCATTACCGTCAAACAGGCGGTGCTGATAGCTTCCACGCTGGCATTCGCGGGTGCTGTATTTCTTGGGGCCAACGTAGCCGCAACCATCTCCAGGGGAATCATCAACCCGGAGATGATTCAGGATCAGAACATCCTGATGTTGGGGATGCTGTCGGCGTTGCTCTCGGCCGGTTTGTGGGTACTTCTGGCTACGCTGTTCGGCTTTCCGGTTTCCACAACCCATTCCATCGTGGGGAGCATTCTCGGTTTCGGGTTCGTGGCGGGCGGGCCGGAGGTAGTCCGGTGGGGCACGATGTTCGGCATCGTGCTGTCCTGGATCATTTCACCTTTTTTCGGGGCGTTGCTGGCCTATCTGGTCTTTTCGCACATCCGCAAAAATGTCTTGAGTGCACGGGACTTTGTCCGCAACGCCAAGCTGTGGGCCCCTTTTTGGTTGGCCATGACCGTGGTTCTGGTGATGACGTCCTTTTTGTTGAAGATGCCGTTGGGCAAGGCCCTTGGAATCAGCACCTACGCCATTTTCGGCATTGCCTGCGCAGTGGCGGCGGTGGTCTGGGGTATCGGATACCTCGTGGTGGGCCGACTTCTGCACGGTGTGGAGCAGGGGCCGGAATCCATGGAGGAATTGTTTCGGAGGATGCAGATCGGCATGGCCTGCTACATGGCCCTGTCCCTGGGGGCCAATGACGTGGCCAACGCCATCGGACCCGTGGCGGCCATCTGGGTCATCGCCAGCACCGGAGGTTTGGCGGCCACGGCCGAGGTCCCGATCTGGCTCTTGCTGTTCGGCGGTGTTGGTATTGCCGTTGGGGTCATGGTGCTTGGGAAGCGGGTCATGTCCACGGTGGGGGAGCGGATCACCCTGCTGACCAACACCCGCGGCTTTGCCGTGGGCTTCGGATCGGCCACCACGGTCCTGATGGCTTCAAACCTGGGTATGCCGGTTTCCACCACCCATGCTACGGTGGGCGGCGTGGTCGGTGTCGGCTTGGCGCGAGGGTTTGCCGCGGTGGATTTTCGGGTTTTGGGGAAAATCGTGATGTATTGGTTGTTGACCGTCCCGATCGCTGCCTTTACGTCCATTGTAATTTACCAACTATTGCGCTGGTCCGTGTACTAGGCACGGGCCGTGTGCCCACGAGGTGATCTATGCTGTTTCGAGTTCCTTTTTTGAGCATGATCGGTGGTCGCTCTCCCATGGACGGCCTGCTGGAGCATTACAGCCAAGTGGAAGCCGCCATGACGATTATCAACGAGTCACTCTTGTGCTATATCGGGGGCGGCAGTGCGTGCAAGGAGTTTCAGATCTTGAAACAGGAACTGGATCAACTTGAGGACAAGGCGGACAAGATCAAGCGCAATACGCGCAACCACCTGCCTCGTGGTTTGTTCATGGCCGTGGATAAAACCCTTTTTTTGAACTATACCCGGGCCCAGGACAATATCCTGGATTCGGCCCAGGACGCCCTGGACTGGCTGAACATCCACACCGTGAACATCCCCGGGGCATTGCGCACCAACGGGCTGTCCTTGGTCGAAGAGGCGATTCGGGCCGTGGAACTGCTCAAACCGGCCCTGGAAGGGACTATTCGCCTTGTGCATACGGACATCGCGGACCGAGAGGCGGTCAAGGATGCCTATCGGGCCGTGCGTAGCCAGCACAACGACGTCCGCAAAATGAAGTCCTTGCTGTTCCGCGAACTGTTCAGCGCGGACATGGAATTTAAGGACGTCTTCCAGCTCCTGCATTTTTTCGAATACATGCATGAGATGAGTCACAACGCCGAGGGCTGCGCGGACATTCTGCGGGCGATGATCGCGAGGTAAAGGGAAGAAGTCAGAATTCAGGAGCCAGAATTCAGGCGGTGGAGTGCCTGGCGGTTTGCCCTTCATTCCGTTTCGATTTGCGAAAAAATGAACAAGGGGTCATGCGGCTGATGGCCGCATGAATCCGCATAAAAAAGGCAGCTTGTGAGAGCTGCCTTTTTGTTTTGATCCGCCCAGCCCGTGGTAGGGGATAACCGCCGGTCCGGGGTGGTGGCGACATGTAGGGGCACGGCGCGCCGTGCCCCTACGGATGGACAATCTTCCTCAATTCTGAACCCAGAATCCTCAATCCTCAATACTTCACCGTATTCGGGTGATGGAAGTCGTAGTACATCTCCTCGATGTGGCAGACCGCGCAGTTGTCCCGGCTGCCGAT
>SKYX01000170.1 GCA_007127655.1 Desulfonatronum sp. | reverse complement strand
GTTCCCCACCCGCCTCCTTTCTCCGTCCTGACCCAGGAATCGCCCATGTTTTCGACGCCGCACCACAACCCGCAATCTGCGGACCCGCAACCCGCGGTCCCACCTCACCCTGACCGCCGGTTTCGGGTTCTGGTCATTGCCGAGGCCGCCAACCCCGAGCTGATCAGCGTGCCCCTGGTGGGCTGGTCCCATGCCCAGGCTCTGGCCCGGGTGGCCGATGTCCATCTGGTGACCCAGGTGCGCAACCGGGAGGCCATTGTCCGGGCCGGGTTGCGGGAAGGGGAGGATTTCACGGCCATTGATTCGGAGCGGGTGGCCGGTCCGGCCTATCGCCTGACCCGCTGGCTCCCCGGCGGCTGGACCACCAGGATGGCGGTCACGGCCCTGACCTACCGCTATTTTGAGGGGCTGGTCTGGAAACGTTTTGGAAGGGATCTGCAGGCCGGGAAGTGGGACATTGTGCACCGGCTGACTCCGCTGTCCCCTACCGTGCCCAGCAGTATCGCTTCCCGTCTGGAGCATGCGGGCGTGCCCTTCGTGATCGGCCCCCTGAACGGCGGCGTGGCCTGGGCCAGGGAGTTCGACGCGGCCCGCCGCTCGGAGCGGGAATGGCTGTCCTACGTGCGAGACGCCTACAAACTGCTGCCTGGCTATCGGGCCACCCGGAAACACGCCGCGTCGATCATCTGCGGCTCCCGGGCCACCCTGGAGCAGATGCCCACCTGGTGCCATGCCAAATGCCATTACCTGCCGGAGAACGCCATTGATCCGGCCCGGTTCTCCCGCCAGGTTCATGGCCCGGTGCGCACCCCGCTGCGGGTGGCCTTCGTGGGGCGGCTCGTGCCCTACAAGTGCCCGGATATCCTCATCGAAGCCGCGGCCCCGCTGATCCGCGCGGGCAAGGTCGTGGTGGACATCCTGGGGGACGGGCCGCTGATGCCCGAATTGAAGAGCATGGTCGCGAAGCTGGAGCTGGGCCCTGGGGTGCGCCTGGACGGCTGGGTGGAGCATGCGCACTTGCAGGATCGGCTGGCGGAGTCGGACGTGTTCGGCTTCCCGAGCATCCGGGAGTTCGGCGGGGCCGTGGTCCTGGAAGCCATGGCCCTGGGGCTGGTTCCGGTGATCGTGGACTATGCCGGGCCTGGGGAACTGGTCACCCATGAGACGGGCTTCAAGATGCCCATGGCCCCCCGGGAGCAGCTCGTGACCGGGATGCGGGCCATTCTTGAAGACCTCGCGGCCCGTCCCGAAATCATCCGGCCCATGGGCCAACGGGCCCGGGAACGGGTTTTCCAGGAGTTCACCTGGGAGGCCAAGGCCCGCCGCGTGCTGGGCATCTATGAAGCGTGTCTGTGAGAAAGCCCCAGGCGCAGATTGCAGTCTGGTCAAGGGGATCTTCCAGGGTGAGCCGGCAATCATCGCAATCGAAATCGCCATCGAAATCGAGAAGTTGCCAGATATACTCTGAACGGCCAGGAATCGGGCTTTTGTTTCACTTCCCTAACCTCTTCGCCTGCCTTTTCGTCTGTCTTTCCCGTCTGCCTTTCCCGTCCGTGGCCATAAAAGAAAAAGCCAAAAACCAGCCCATGCGGAGTAGAACGATTTCGATCAAGATTTCGATTTCGATCCAGAGCTTCGGTGGTTCGAGATCAAATCGACCCTGGGCGGCCGGATGACCCCGATGATTCCCGTGGCCATGTTCGGGTGGCTGCCGTTTTCCATCTGGCTGTTCACCAGATTGCAGGCCCGCCATGCGGTCATCGCCGGGTTCCTGTTGTCCTGGATGTTCCTGCCGCAATACGCCTACAACTTCTCCGGCATTCCCGACTACACCAGGGTCAGCGCCATGAGTTACGGCGTGCTGCTGGGCACGCTGTTCTTTAACAGCGAGGCCTTGAGCCGGTTCCGGCCTCACGCTCTGGACCTGCCCCTGGTTCTCTGGTGCGTCATTCCCTTTTTCACCTCCCTGTCCAACGGGCTCGGGGCCTACGACGGGCTGTCCACCACCCTGGCCCGGTCCACCATGTGGGGACTGCCGTACTTCATTGGTCGGCTGTACTTTTATAACCGGCAGGCCCTGACCGAGCTGGCTTTCGGTATTTTTCTGGGCGGCCTGATCTACATCCCGTTCTGTCTTTGGGAAGTGGTCATGAGTCCGCGGCTGCACCGACTCGTGTACGGGTTTCATCCGCACAGCTTCGGCCAGACCAAACGCGGGGGAGGGTGGCGGCCTGTGGTGTTCATGGAGCATGGGCTGATGGTGGCCATGTGGATGGTCACGGCCTGGATGAGCGGCTACCAGCTTTGGCGGTCCGGGTGGCTGGCCAGGAAGTTTCCCCAGTGGAAGCAGCTCTGGGGGCCGGTGGTCCTGGGCCTGCTGGTCACGGTGGTCCTGTGCAAGTCCACGGGGGCGCTGGGGCTGCTGGTTTTCGGGGTGTTCGTGCTCTACCTCGTCCAGTTGACCCGCTGGGCCCTGCCTATGAAAATCGTGCTTTTGCTGCCCATCCTCTACGTCCTGGCCCGGGGCAGCGGATACTGGGACGCCCAGAATCTGATCGACGCCGCCGGGCGCATTGCCAGCGAGGACCGGACCGCTTCCCTGGCCTATCGCCTGCAAAACGAGAACATCCTTTCCGAGCGGGCCCTGGAAAGGCCCTGGCTGGGCTGGGGAGAGTGGGGCCGGTCCTTTGTCCGCGACGAGGACGGTCGGCCCATCTCCGTGCCGGACGGGTTGTGGATTCTGGCCTTTGGCCAGAACGGCCTGATTGGGTTGAGCGCGCTGCTGGTGACCCTGCTCCTGCCGCCGCTGCTCTTTATCATCCGCTACCCACCCCGGCGCTGGCGCGACCCGCCGGTAGCGGCCATGACCTCCCTGCCCCTGCTGATGGGTCTGTTCACCATCGACAGCCTGTTCAACGCCATGTTCAACCCCTTGATCCTGATCCTGGCCGGAGGGCTGACCGGGCTTTGGCTGGAAGGCCCGGAGCGGGAGAGCGAAGAGGCGGGAGCAGCGGTTCCGAGACCCCTGGAACCGAAAACGCGTCTGTTTTGATCCGGTTCGGATTTCTAGCAGGTTGGTGTCCAGATGGTTTTCAAGATAAATGATGAAGGGATGAGGGGGAAAGACCAGGCCGTGCGTGGCTCCTTGTGGACCCTGATCGGGTACGGCGGGTCCCAGGTGCTGCGTCTGGGCAGCAATCTGGTCTTGGCCCGGCTGCTGTTTCCCGAGGCCTTTGGTCTGATGGCCCTGGTCAACGTGTTTTTGCACGGGTTGCAGATGTTCTCCGACGTGGGCATCGGGCCGAGCATCATCCAGAACAAGCGCGGTCAGGAACCGGCCTTTTTGCGCACGGCCTGGACCATTCAGATCGGCCGTGGGGTGATGCTCTGGCTGGCCACCTGCGCCCTGGCCCTGCCCGTGGCGGCGTTTTTCTCGGCCAACGACCCCATGGCCGAAATGCTGACCGTGATGCTTCCGGTGGCCGGGTTGACCGCCCTGATCGGCGGGTTCACCTCCACCGGGGTGTTTCTGCTCAACCGGAAGATGGCCCTGGGCCGGGTCACCGCCCTGGAGCTGATTCCCCAGTTGTGCTCCGTGGCCGTGATGATCGGCTGGGCCTGGGTGACTCCGGATGTCTGGGCCCTGGTGGCCGGGGGGCTGGCCTTCGGCCTGGTCAAGGTGTTGCTCAGCCATCTCTGGAATCCGGGCCCTGGCGACAGGCCGGGCTGGGACAAGGAGGCCGGGGCCGAGCTGTTCCGGTTCGGCAAATGGGTTTTTCTGAGCACCCTGGTGACCTTCCTGGCCTCGCACCTGGATAAGCTGATGCTGGGCCGGTTGCTGACCATGGCCGAACTGGGCGTCTACAGCATCGGCCTGACCTTTGCCCGCGTGGCCATCCATGTCTCCAGCCGTCTCAGCTCCGTGGTCATTTTTCCGCTGCTGTCCCGGCTGCAGGACGATCCTTTGCGTCTGGTCGCCGCCTGCCTGAAGGCCCGCGCCCCGGTGCTCTGGCTGAGCGGCGCGGTCTGCGCCGTGTTCGCCCTGGGCGCGCCCCTGTTCTTCGGCACCCTGTACGACAGCCGGTACGTGGAGGCCGGGAGGATATCCCAATGGCTGGCCCTGTTCACCTGGACCCATGTCCTGGTCTCCAGCATGGACCGCGTCCCCTTGGCCCTGGGCAAGCCCAAAATCTTGTTCACGGCCAATCTGCTGACCGCCTGCGCCATGGTCCTGGCCCTGCCCGGATATCTGGCCCTGGGCCTGCCCGGCTTCATCCTGGGCATGGCCGCGGCCAACCTGGCGGCCCATATCTTTCTCCTTTCCACCCTGCCCGAACAGAACACGGTCATGGCCCGGCAAAGCGCCCTGTTCACTCTGGGGCTGCTGGCATACACATTGCCCCTGGCGCTGCTGCTGGACCAGGTTCGCACGGCAGTCCCGGTCTTGACCTACGCCCTGCTCGTGTGCTGCGCCGCGGCTCCGCCGTTGCTGCTTGGGGCCTGGAAGGCCTGGGGGGCGATTCGGAAGCGGTAGGGGGGGCACGCGAAGGCGCGAAGAGCCAGAATTTCTGTTTCGCGTCTTCGCGTGAACGATATGAACACTCCAGCGAAATTTTCATTTCCATCGTCTGGGCAAGATGTTTAACCACGGGGCACACGGGGATCACGGGGAAAGAAATTCGGATTTGAGCAATATGTTCCCCCGTGTCCCCCGTGGTTTCATCCGTGACGGTATCGGTTGCAGCCCATAAGTTTCGTTGTCAAGATAAGGAAGCCTGAGGAAGAAGGACGTCATGCGACAAGTTGTCTGGATTGATCTGGCCCGGACCGTCAGCCTGGGCACGGCCCGGGATATGGAAATTTTGCGGGAGCGGAGCGGGGATGCGCGGGTTGCCCGGGTGGCGGGACCGCAAGGGGAGAGCGTGGTGGTCAAACTTTGGAACCGGCCAGGGTGGCGCGGCCTGGTGCGGCGGTGGACCCGGACCAACTCGGCCCGCCGGGAGTGGCGCACCCTGTGCCGGCTGCACCGGGTCGGCCTGTTCGTCCCCGAACCCTTGGCCTACGTTGCCGGGCTGGGCCAGGCTGTCCACACCGAGGGCGTGATCAGCCGGGATTTGGGGCAGTGCTCCGATGCCGTGGAGCATTTCAAGGGGTTGGTCCGCTCCGGCGCACGCGACCAGGAGGCCGAATTCGTCCGGCAGGTGGTCCGGGCCACTGCGGTGATGGTCCATCTGGGCCTGCTGGACACGGATCATCGGCTGCCCAACTTCGTGGTCGCCCCGGATGGCCGCCCGGTCCGCCTGGATTTCGAGCTGAACGTCCGCACCCCCTGGCCGCGACTGTGGACCAGAAAATACGGCCTGATGCTGGGCACATTGCTGGGCAGTTTCGTCTTTGCCGTGCAACCGGACCAGGGCCGGGCACTGGCCTTTGCCGCGGAGTTGCGGCGAGAATTGGATCCGCCCCGGCGCGTCCTGCTGGTGGCAGAGTCCCGGATGCGGGAGATGCTTGCCCGTCAGAAGCGGGAAATCGGACTGGATATGGAGGTGGACAACCCATGGAAGCTGTAAACCGCCCTGAGGCCGACGGTCCAGGGCAGACCACGACCCCGCTGGTGCCCCCCCTGGTGATCATGGGCATCCCGTTTCACGACGTGACCTTTGCCGAGGCCGTGGACTGGTGCGTGGAGCGGATGCGTTCCGGCCGTCCGGGGTACGTGGCCACGGCCAACCTGGATTTCGTGATGCAGTCCCGCCGGGACCCGGAGCTGCAACGCATTTTGCTGGAAGCGGACCTGGTGGTGGCCGACGGCGCGCCCCTGATCTGGATGTCCGGCCTGTTCG
>SKYX01000411.1 GCA_007127655.1 Desulfonatronum sp. | reverse complement strand
TCTTTCGAGCGCACCTTGACGCATTCCGCGTCCAGCAGGACGACCTGGCCCTTGACCTGGTCGTGAACCGGTTCGCCCACGCGCAGGGTGTAGAGAGCCTCCCGAAGGATGATCGTGTCGCGCAGCAGCGGCAGGTCCGCGTGATGCAGGGCCGGGCCGCCCTTGCGGCAGCAGGTTCCGCATCGTCGGCAGTGGTTTGGCGGGTCCGGGCGTTGCGACATGGTGGGAGATTCCCTCCGCGCTCGTTGCAAGCGATTCTGGTGGGCTCGTTGCTTGAAAGCCGGGATATCTGTCCTTTTTCGGCAGTCCGTTCAAAAACCCCAAGTGCAAGGAGCAAGGAAAGCTCAAGATCGAAGCGTATTTACTGATACGTGAGAGTTTGAGCTTTTTGCAGCGACGCAGCAATTGGGAGTTTTTCAACGGACTGCTATGGCCGAACCTTGATCAGGTAAGCTTGGTCCCAGCGCAAATACTCCCGGACCAGGGCGGTGATGTCCTGCGGGGTTGTTTTTTGGGCCTGCTCAATCATGCCCAGGGAATGGTCCAAGGTGAATCCTCGGGACAGGTTCTCCGCCGCTTCGTGGGCCCTGGCAATCAGGCGTTGCCGACCGCGTTGGTAGTCGCCCCAGAGCAGATTCTTGGCCCGATCCAAATCCGTCTCCGGGAGCCCATGGTCGCTAAGGCCGCGGACCACGTCTTGAAAGCCATGAATTGCGGCTTCCTCGTTGTCCGGGGAGGTTCCGATATAAAAGGCCAGAAATCCGGCCAGAGTCTCTTGCCAGAGGAGGGCGGTCACGGAATAGGCCAGGCCGCGGACGTCACGCAGCTCGCGAAAAAGCATCCCGGATTGACCGGCAAGGACTTCCCGCAGCAGGTTCAAGCCCGGGGTCTGTTCGCTGCCCAGGCCCGGCAGGGGAAAGACCATCAGGATGTGGGTCTGGTTGCGATCCTGGAGCTGGAGCGACAGCTTTTGTTCTTCGCCCCAGTGTGGAGATCGGGGAGTGGGAGCGGCCATGACGTCCCGGCGAGCCAGGCTTTCGGCCATGCTCAGCAGGGCGTCCCGGTCCAGATCTCCGCAGGCTGCCAGAACCCAGGGCCGGTCCTTCTGGCGATCCCAGAAGGAGATGACCTGTTCCCGGGTAAAGGCCGTGACCACGTCCGGTGCGCCGGAGCGCTGGAATCCGTAGGGATGTCCGGAAAACAAAAACGGAAAGGTATTGCGCAGAGCCAGGCCCACCGGGCTGTCCTCGGTCCTGACGATGGCCGCGCATTGTTCCTGCTTGGCCCGGGCCAGCTCTTCGGGCAGCCAGGCCGGCTCCTGGAGCAGCTCAGCGAAGAAGGACAGCATTTCCGGACTGAATCGGGCCGGAAAGTGGATGTTCAGATAGCATTGCTCCAGTCCGGCTCCGGCCGCCACCCGGGCCGACCTGTCCGCCAGAAAGTCTTGAACCTGCACGGCGTTTTTAGAACGCGTCCCCTTGGTCCAAATCCGGGCGGTCAACTCGGACAAGCCTTGGTCCTGGTCGGCCAGCAACAGGTCGCCGCCGTTCCAGCACATGGTCAGGCCCATGTAGGGCAAGGATGCATCAGGCAGCAGGACCAGGGTCCGGCCGGGGGCCAGATGGATGATCTCCGGCTGGTGGAGACCGGCGTGGGGTGCGGTGGCGACTTCAATGGACCTGGAGGGCCATTTCCGGGTCAGTGTGTCGCGCAGACTCTCCGCAGCCAGAGCTTCGAGAGCCGGCGTGAAAATGGAACAGACCAGCCCGTCCGTCCGGACATGGGCGCGAATCACATCCCGCAATTGTTCCGGGTCCATGTTTTTGATCATGTGCAGGTAGATCCGCTCGGCCTCAAAGGACAGCTCATGGAACTGGAAATAGCCCAGTTTGGATGCCATTCCGGAAAGGGTTTCCTTGGCCTGAAACAGGCTGTCTTCCATGTTCAGCTTGGCCCGGTTCAGGGCCTCCGGGCTGAAGCTCTCCGGAGCCAGGCCGGCCAGCACATCCGTCAGGCCGGCCCAGAGGGCCTCGATGTTGGCCGGGTCCAACTGGGCCTGGATGGACAGCATTCCCGCTTCGTCCAGGGTCGTGGCTGAAGCGGAGATGGTGTCCACAATCCCTTGCTCATACTTGAATTTGCGGTACAGCAGGGAGGTCCGGTCTCCGCCCAGCATATGGGCCAGCACATCCAAGCCCACGCTGTGCACGTCACGTAGGCCGGGGATGGGCAGGGCCAGGAAAAAATGAGCTTTTTGCCAAGGACCCTGATGGATGGCGATATGTGGGGCTGAGACGCGGGGAACGCACTCCCTCGAGACGCCCTCAGTCGCATCTTGGGCAACATTGTGGGCGGACATGAGCGGAGCTGGACAACGGACAAAATGACGTTCTCCGTGGTTGGTCAGGTGGCCGAAAAGCCCCCTGGCTTGCTCCAGAACCTCTTCGGCTCGCACGTTGCCGCACAGAACCAGGACCATGTTCCCCGGCTGGTAGCGGGACCGGACATAGGCCGCGAGGTCGTCCCGGGTGATGGAGCGAACCGTTTCCGGAACGCCGATGATCGGCCGGGCATACGGCGTCCCCGCCCAGATGTGTTCCTGAACGGATTTGAAGATCCGGCGGTGCGGATCGTCGTCGCCCTGGTCCATCTCGGCCAGAATGACTTGGCGCTCGGATTCCAGTTCCTCGGGGTCGAAGCAGGCGTTGAAGATCATATCCTGGATCACGTCCAGCCCCATGGCCCAATGCTCCGCGGGTAGATCCATGATGTACATGGTGGCATCGAACCCCGTGGCCGCGTTCAGCTCGCCCCCCAGGGTCTCGATATCCGCCGCGGCCTGGCCTTGAGCCCGCCGGGTCGTCCCCTTGAAGACCATGTGTTCGAGCAGGTGGCTAATTCCGCTCTGTTCCGGGGCTTCGTGGGTCGAACCAGCCCGGACGAACAGCCTGATTGAAATCAGGGGGAAACGATCGTCTTCGTGCACGAGCACGGTCAGGCCGTTGGCCAGCACGTGGACCTGGGGGCCCGTTGCAACTGGAAACGGCGTTGAGATGGGGACTTGGTGGGAAGTTGCGCAGCGTGAAGAAGGGTCGACGGGAGAAGGGCTGTTCGCCATGGGCTGGACTCGATGGGTGGTGAAGGTGAAAGAACGGTGATGGTTGAATTGAAAAGAGGCACGAACGATCCGCGTCCATGCCTCTTTTCGCGAAGACGTAGAGGCCGTCATCCATTAAGGAGGTGACGGCTGTTTTTGTTTCAGACCTTGCAGGCTTCTCCACCCTGGCAGTAGACGCGAATGAAGTCCGCGACATGCACGCCCAGATGGATGCACTCGACTCCCTGGACGCATTTTTCCGCGTCTTCCTGCTCGATGTGGGTCTTTTGCTCATTGCCATCTTTCGTCAGAGTGACCACCCAGGCCTTTTTGGCCTCGTCAAACGTCGTGTTCATGGTTACGCCGTATTTTTCCAATTCAGGATAAAAGCCTGAAATTTTAGCCAACAGTTCCTTGGAATCCACGCTCATAAGGTCTCCTTGGGATGAGGGTTCAATGTCGGTGAATGAAGCCTTCTGGTCGAGGCTTCAAAAAAAGCACATTTCAAATGCAGATTATCTAGCATGGGGGAGGGTTCCAGGCAAGATAAATCGTCAGTCCGTGAGTTGAAACATACGCGGGCATTAATGCCGAGTGCAATCCGTTATCACGGTGAGCGCCTGGGATGATCGCTCCATGTAGAGTATGCTCAGATCGGCGAAGGCCGGTTGGTTGACGATCATGAAGGTGTAGATCGGGCTGACTTCGGCATTGGCTTCGGGGGACAGCCGTTTTTCCAACACCTGCATCCAGGTATCCAACTGGGCCGGCCAGTAGGTGAGCCGGAAGCCGTGGGCCCGGTAGGCCTGGAAGACCCACAGTACGGTATCCACGAGGTTTTTGGGGTCGTAGAGCCAAAGCAGGGAAGTCATGAACCGCGCGTGGTTGCGGTGGTTGTCCTCCATCATGGCCGTGTTGTCCTTGCCGATCAGAGTGGCGAGGTCCGCTCGGGCGGACATGCGCTGATTCAGTTCCGCGGCAAGGGCCGGCGCAAGGGCCTCGAACTCTCGGGCCGTTTGCTGACCGGGAGGCGTGATACGCCCGGCTTTCTCGATCAGTTCTTCGCGGGTCATGGGGTTGCCTCCGTTGCTTCCTTGGCCAATCTCAGAATGGTTATGAATTGGGACTCGGTCACGGGCTGAACCGAAAGCCGACTGCCCTTGCGCAGCAGTTCCATGCCGGCCAGGTCAGTCACCGTGCGGAGCATGGGCAGGGGCAAGGGCTGGGAAAACTTGCGGACCAGCCGGATGTCCACCATGTCCCAGAGCGGTTTGTCCGGGGTGGATCTGGGATCGAAATGGTCGCTTTGCGGATCCCAGGCCGTGTGGTCCGGATAAGCCTCGCGGACGATTTCAGCCTGGCCGACCACGGAGGGGTTGGTTTGGCTGTGGTAGTACAGGGCCTGGTCCCCGACGCGCATTTCGCGCATCAGGTTCCGGGCCTGGTAATTGCGGACCCCGTCCCAGAAGGTGGTCTGATCCGGGGCCGCGGCCAGGTCGTCGATGGAAAAACAGTTTGGTTCGCTTTTCAGAAGCCAGTATCTGGGGGTGCTTCCCGGGCTGTTTTTGTGGCTGTTTCCAGGCATGGGCGTCTCGTTGTTTGAACGTCCGTGTGGGTATTGTTGAAATGATTATTTTAACCGCCCGCGTTGCTCAAGGCACGGGGGACGCAAAGAAGAGGTTTTTGATTGCCGCTGAAAGGATGCGGCAGTCAAAAGGCTTTTCGCTTGACGGCGATCTTTTCTTGGCGATCCTGGGGTCCTGAGCGAAGCGGGCGGTTCATCAGTTCCCAAGGTCAGGTCCGCGTTTCCACTGTATAGGTCAGCAGCAACTGATCTTGCTCGCTGGAAGGTGGGACGTCCAGGGTGAAGCGGACCCGGCGGGCGTCCAGCCGTTCATGGTCGTGGCTGGAAGTGGTGATCCGCCAGTCGCCGAACAGGGTGTCTTCCAGCAGGAGTTGTTGCGGCTCGTCCTTGCTGTTGCGGACCCGGATCTCCCAGGTATAGCGGATCACGTTGCGGCCAAGCTGCTCATGGGCGGTCATGGTCCGCTCCACATTGACGTCAAAGGCTTGGCCCATGCGCAGTTCCACATCCGCGTCCCGGGGAGTGTGGTCGATGCGGTCCTCGCCGATGAACAGGGTGCTGCCGTCCCGGCTTTCCTGATAGGCCCGGACAATTCCCTTGGGCAAGGGCAGGCCCAGCCCATTGGCCTCGGCGTTCTTGAAAGTCAAAAACACGTCCACGCCCTGTTTGATGGTCCCCTGGCCCGGGTTGGGATAACTGCCGAACCGGGCGACCAGCTTCTTGTTCAGATTCATTTCCGGAGCTTGCAGCAGACTGACCTGCTTGGTCTGGCGATTGGCAATGTCCACCGGACGGGGCAGGCTGTAGAGGTGGTATTCGAAGAACTCCTCCTGCTGCATCTGTTCCGCGGCCATGGGCGCGGCCATGACCATGTCCCGACGCAGCGCCCTGGGCTCCGGGCGGACCACGTTCACTTCTCCGGCCACCAGCTTCAGGGTGGCCTGGTCAAAGGCCATGCCGGACTGGTTGTCCAGGGTCACCCAGCCGGACAGCGCGGCCCGCTGGTTGTCGCGGTCCACCTTGAGTACGTAGTCGGCCCGCCAGTTCATACCTCCGGCCAGATAGGAGACGTCGAGAAACTGCCGGGGCGGCCCGTCGTTGCGAACCAGCCAGACCAGGGTCGGCCGGGGACGCAGCCCGGCGGGCATTTCAGCCAGATACACGGCGTCATGGTTTCCGACG
>SKYX01000106.1 GCA_007127655.1 Desulfonatronum sp. | reverse complement strand
CCGGAAAAAAGAATCCAGAGCAGGATGGGCAACGGTAGCAGCCCGGTCAACAGGCGTTTGTGGTGCGAGGTCAGGGGCATGATGATGCAGGTGGCTCGTGACGAGGATGGGTGAAAGAAAGGTGATCAGAAAGGCAACGGGAAGGGTCAGGCCGCGGGTTGCTCCAGGCCCCCGAACCGTCGGGAACGCCTGGAATACTCGTCCAGGGCCGCTTGCAGGCAACTTTCGTCAAAGTCCGGCCACATCACCGGCGTGAAGACCAGTTCGCTGTACGCGGCCTGATACAGGAGAAAATTGCTCAACCGCTGCTCGCCGCTGGTCCGGATGATCAGGTCCGGGTCCGGCTGGCCGACCGTGTCCAGATTGTCGGCCAGGAGTTGTTCCGTGATCCGATCCGCGGGTATGCCCTGGCTGATGAGCTTTCGGCAGGCTCGGAGGATCTCTTCGCGGCCGGAGTAGTTCAGGGCCAGATTGACGACCATGGATTTGCAGTGGCTGCTCTTGGAGCAGACGTGCCGCAGGATCTGGCGCAGGGCAAAGGGGAGTTCGTCCCAGTCCCCGAGCACATGCAACCGGATGTCCCGCTCCAGTAGCGAATCCATCTCGCTCTTGAGATACGACTGGAGCATCTCGAACAAAAACGAGACCTCCTCCCGGGGCCGAGACCAGTTCTCCTTGGAAAAGGTATAGAACGTAACGTGCTGGATGCCGAGCTTGCGGCACTGGGTGACGATCTTGCGGGCGGAGCTGGTACCAGCCTTGTGGCCCTCCGTGCGCGGCAGGCCGTGCTTTTCGGCCCACCGCCCGTTGCCGTCCATGATGATGGCGATATGCCGGGGAAGGGAGGACAAGTCGGCTCAGATCTCCATGATTTCCTTTTCCTTGGCCGCGAACACGGCGTCAGTCTTGACGATGTATTCGTCCGTCAGCTTTTGGACGTCGTCCTGGGTCTTGTGCAGCTCGTCCTCAGTGATCTCCTTGGCCTTTTCCTGCTTCTTCAGCGTGTCGTTGGCATCGCGCCGAATGTTGCGGATGCTGACCTTGGCCTCCTCGGTGAACTTCTTGGCGATCTTGACCAACTCCTTGCGCCGCTCCTCGGTCAGGGACGGGATGATGATCCGCAGGGTTTTGCCGTCGTTGACCGGGTTCAGGCCCAAATCAGACTTGAGGATGGCCTTTTCCACATCCTTGAACGCTCCGCGATCCCAGGGCTGGATGGAAATGGTCCGGCTGTCCGGGATGGAGATGGAAGCCAGTTGATCCAAAGGGGTCGACGTGCCGTAGTAGTCCACCCGAATCCCGTCCAGCAAGGCCGAGGAGGCCCGACCGGTACGCAACCGCTTGAACTCCTTGTCCAGGCTTTGCAGGGATTTTTCCATACGTTCCTTGTTGTCGTCCAGTACGGATGCCATGTTTACTCTCCTCCTGTGACCAGCGTTCCCGTTGGTTCTCCCAGAGCGACCCGTTTGATGTTGCCCGCGGTGAACAGATTGAAGACCACGATGGGCAAATTATTGTCCATGGCCAGGGAAATAGCCGTGGAATCCATGACTTGCAGGCGCTTTTTCAGGACGTCGATATAGGAGATGTTCGAAAACAACCGGGCGTCTTGATTTTTTTTCGGATCTTTGTCGTAAACTCCGTCCACCTTGGTGGCCTTGAGGATGGCCTGAACCTTGAGTTCGGCCCCGCGCAAGACCGCGGCGGTGTCCGTTGTGAAAAACGGGTTGCCGGTGCCCGCGGCGCAGATCACCACTCGCTTTTTCTCCAGATGCCGGATGGCCCGACGGCGAATGTAGGGTTCGGCCACCTGTTGCATGGGGAAGGCGGTCATCACCCGGGTGTTCAGCCCCAGCTTTTCCAGGCCGTCCTGCACGGCCAGGGAGTTGATCACCGTGGCCAGCATGCCCATGTAGTCCGCTCCGGCACGGTCCATGCCCCGGGAGGCGGCGGAAAGACCGCGAAAAATGTTCCCTCCACCGATCACCAGGGCCAATTCAACCCCCAGTTCGGCGACCTCGACCATTTCCCGACAGAACGTGTCGATGGTCTCGGGGTCAATCCCGAACTGGTTGGGCCCGGCCAAGGCCTCGCCGCTGATTTTCAGCAATATCCTGGGATAATGCAGGTTCGTCATTTCGGCTCCAGCGGCCCAGGCCGCCCGTTGAACGTGTTCACCGTAGGGGCACGGCGCGCCGTGCCCCTACAGTCATCTTTCTTTTGTTACGCTTCTTCGCCCAGGACCATCCGCACGACCCGTCCGACCTGGATGTTTTCGCCGAGCACGGCGATGGTTTCAGTGACCAGATCCTTAACCTTGCGGGAGTCGTCCTTGATGAAGGCCTGCTCCAGGAGGCAGACTTCCTGGGCGAACTTCTTCATCCGACCGTCCACGATCTTGGGGATGATGTTTTCCGGCTTGCCCTCGTCCCGGGTCTGCTGGGTGACGAATTGGCGCTCCCGCTCCAGAACGTCCTCCGGAATGTCCTCCGGGGCCACGCACAACGGAGCCGTGGCGGCCACCTGCATGGCCAGATCCTTGGCCAGTTCCAGGAATTTCTCATTCTTGGCCACGAAGTCGGTCTCGCACTTCAGTTCGACCATCACCCCGATCTTGCCGTTGGAGTGGATGTAGGACCCGATATACCCCTGGGACGTGGCCCGGCCGGACTTTTTCTGGGCCTTGGCCAGGCCTTTTTCACGCAGCCAGAGCCTGGACTTTTCCTGGTCCCCGCCGCACTCCTGCAGCGCTTTTTTGCAGTCCATCATGCCTGCGCCGGTACACTCGCGCAGCTCCTTTACCAAACTTGCGGAAATGGCCATTTATTTTTCCTCCGTAGCGTCGTTTTCAATTTCCGTTTCAGCCCCTTCGTCCTCCGCAGCGGCCTGATTCAGGGCGGCCTCGGCGGACTTTTCAGCGGCCTGGTCCATGTCGCGCATCCTGGCGGCACCCTCGGTGCAGGCGTCGGCGATACTCGCGGAGAACAGCTTGATGGCCCGGATGGCGTCGTCGTTGCCGGGGATGATGAAGTCGATCAGATCCGGATCGCAGTTGGTGTCCACCACGGCGACTACCGGAATGTTCAACTTGCGGCACTCTTGAATGGCGATGTCTTCCCGGTTCGGGTCGATGACAAAAGCCGCCTGGGGCAGAGATTCCATATCCTTGATCCCACCCAAGGCCAGATTCAGCTTTTCCACGTCGCGCTGCATGCGCACGATTTCCTTTTTGACGAACCGGCTCACGGTCCCGTCCTCGAACATGGCCTCCAGCTTTTTCAAGCGCTGAATGCTGCTGCGAATGGTCTGGAAGTTGGTCAAGGTGCCGCCCATCCAGCGATGGGTCACGGAAAACATGCCCACCCGCGCGGCTTCCTGCTTGATGATCTCCCGGGCCTGGGGCTTGGTGCCCACAAACATGACCTTGCCGCCCTGGGCCACGGTATTGGCGATGAAGTCGTGGGCCTTCTGGAACATCTTCACGGTCTGCTGCAGGTCGATGATGTGGATGCCGTTGCGTGCGCCGAAGATGTACGGCCTCATTTTAGGATTCCAACGACGGGTCTGGTGACCGAAGTGCACCCCGGTCTCCAGCATCTGCTTCATTGTCACGTACGCCATAACGATACTCCTTAAAACTGGTGGGTTTTTCCTCCACCCCCCGCACTTGAACCCGCTCACTTTCGTCACGGACGAAAGACCCTCGGGTTTCTCGGAGGATGTGCGAATTTCGAACCGTGTCCAATTAGGCTAAAAATGGACAACTGGCAAGCAAAAAATCAAGCAACCTAGGACATTTTTGCTCACACGTAACCATTTGTAAAATTTGCGGCTGGTTGAACCTGCTGGGGACGGATCGGTTGTCTGACTGAACAAGGAACCTTTCGTCAAGGTCTTGCCAAGCCCAAAGAGCACAACTTCTTGTTTTTATAACAATGGCTTGATGAGACGAGGCCGGTGATGACGTTTCGAGCTGTTCAAAACAAGGTCAACCTGCCGCCTTTGCAAAAATAATTAGTGAGAACAAAATTGCCCTGATCGTGAATGTTTTTAAACTTGACATGGACCTTCGATTGCTGGAGTTCAACACTTCGTTTTATTCCCCTTCCGAAGCGCGTTTATTGGCTCTTGTCCACAGCATACTTTCGATTCGGCTGATCCGGAGGTCGTCCATGGAATGGCTCACCCTCATCTTGCTTGCCACGGCCACATTCCTTGGAAGTGCGGTTCAAACCGCTTTCGGGTTCGGGTTCGCGATTCTGGTCGCACCATTGTTTTTGGTGGCCATGGACAGCACGTCTGCGGTCCCCGTGCTCGCGGTGCTGAACCTGGGTGCTTCGGCCATCGGAGTCGCCGGCTTGTGGCGGGCCGTTCCGTCGCGATTACTCGGACTGCTGTGTCTCGGCAGCGTTGCGGGGTTTCCCTTCGGCTTGGTGTTGCATGCCCGCGCCAGTGTCGCGGATCTGAAACTGTCCGTCGGATGCGTCATCATGCTGTTCGCGCTGTTTTTGCTGGTGCGTGAGCGCGGACATCCAAGCTCGGCGTTGAACCAGCCGTTCGATGGCCCAACGGATGAGGGATCTGCGGATACGAAAAATCCGTCCGCGGTTTCAGCCATTCTCGTCGGCATCGTCTCGGGATCAATGGCCGCGGCTCTCGCCATGCCCGGGCCTGCGGCCATGTTTTATTTGACCATGCTGCGCCTTGAAAAACTGCAAAGTCGCGCCGTGTCGCTGGCGCTTTTCACCTTCAGCTATGCCAGCGCATCAGTGCTACACATCGCTTTCGGATCGTTCAACCGAACAGATCTCGGCATCTCGGCTGGTTTGCTGCCGTTCGTGCTCTTTGGCGCGCTTGCCGGGGGGACACTCGCCCGACACATCTCGGAAGCGGCATTCCGACAATGGGTGTTGCTCATACTTTTCGTCGCCGGCCTCTATGCCGTTTTCTCGGCAAGATGAGATTATTTCGGCATGGGCGTGGATGGATGACTTCGACATCCTTTTGATCCCTTGTACCTCCGTGGTTAAACATCTTGGTCAGAAGATGGAAACGGAAGTTTCGTTGTTCGCGATAGGCAGCTAAAATGGAGGTTTGGCGTTGACGGGAGGAGCATGCTGCAAATTCGCAACAATTAGACGTGACAGCTTGTCAAGCGGTCTTTTTCAACGGGGACAAGCCACAAGTTCCTCACATGCCAGTATTTTGTGAAAGCCCGAAGGCGCTATTCGGGTCAGAGTGTTGCAGCCTGTTATTGCAAATTTGCACCACCCCCCTCCTTGCCGGAGCTTCACGAACCTCGCCGCAGGTGCAAATTTGCGACAATGTTTCTTCGATGCTTTTCTTCAAACAACGCAAGGCTATGACATATTACGGATAATCAGATTTTTTTGTTGGGTTATGAAAATTGGCACAAAGTATGCTTAGTGTCGTTGGAGTACATTGATGCCAAGCAAGACTTCATTATCTTTTGTAGAAAAAGATGTTGAAATGAAAGATTTTTTTCATTAAAAAAATATCAGGAGTAAAAAGATGACTCGCTTTACATGTGAATGCATGTCGCCTCAGGAAGAGCGGCTTTACAACCAGATTGATGGGAAGGAAGACAAATTCAGAAAAACGCACAGCCGGGTGTTTACGCTTCTTGAAAAAATTGACGGGAAAAAACCACGCATTGATATCGAACGCGCTCTGTACTTCACCAAGTCAATGCAGAAAACGGAAGGTCAGCCTCTGGTTCTTCGTTGGGCCAAAGCTCTAATGCATATCGCCGAAAACATCACCGTTTATGTGCAGGAAGATCAGTTGTTGCTTGGAAGAGCTGGTTGTGAGGGACGTTACGGAATTCTTTATCCCGAGCTTGACGGTGACTT
>SKYX01000115.1 GCA_007127655.1 Desulfonatronum sp. | reverse complement strand
GGATGTCACTCACCAAGGCGTTGGTGGAAGGGGGGCTGTTTTCAGCAAATCCACCCTTCTCCGAAGCGCCTTTTCCTTCTTCATCCTGGACTGGAGCCGGAGCAGGATGCTGCTGACCGTGCTGTAGGTCCGTATTTCAAATTTCTTCACGATACAAGGAAGCATAGCTCCATGAGGCGATCTGAAGAGCTGAATCAGGACGTTTCGGGGGTCATTCTCTGTTCCGGGCCGCGTTGGCTTTGCACTTGCGTGACCACGGCCTGTGGCATACTATTCCGACTTGCTTTCCACGGATAGCCATAACTCGCTTGATTTCGCTGGAATGACTGGAATCATTGATCATCTTCGTCATGCCTGTGTAATCGAGTATCCACCCCTACCCTCTGATGAGACGAGTTGTTACCCAAGGGAAGTAAGGCCCAAAAAACACATCTCACTAACACGCCGAACGTCGAACGTCGAACCGGATACACACGGGTCGGCGTTGTCGAAGCATGTTCAACAAGCAAAGTAAAGGAGAATCCGATGGTTTATCACTTATCTCGATCTAGTTTGGTTTTGGCGCTGTTCATGACATTTTTTCTTTTATCCACAACCGGGTGCGTCACGACACCCAAGCCCGGAGGGGCTTCAGGGCATACCGTTACCGGGGCCGCGGGAGGCGAGACAGCCGAGGGCCAGAGCGGGGAAATGGAACGGTGTGCGCAGCCTCTCGGCACCGCTTCAGTTTTCGAAGACAGAAATCAACCCTGGTGGCACTACTATTCCTCACGTTATTCACACCTTGGAAGCACTATTCCGGTCATTCGGACCATGATTCAACAGTCCAACTGTTTTGTCCTGGTGGAGCGTGGTCGGTCGATGGATGCCTTGGCGGATGAACGCCTCCTCATGGAATCCGGAGAATTGCGAGATGGCAGCAATTTTGGAAAAGGCCAAATGGTTGCGGCTGATTATACCATCAGCCCCTCGATCCAGTTTTCGGAAAAAGGAACCGGAGGGGTGAGTGCTTTCACCGGTGGGTTGCTGCGTCGGGTCGTCCCCGGAGCCGGAAGCGCCGTTGCCGGGGCGGCTGGCAGCTTGCGCAGCAACGAGGCCGCGACAACCCTGCTTCTTGTTGACAACCGCTCCAGCGTGCAGCTTGCAGCAGCGGTGGGCAACGCCCGGAATTGGGACTTTGGACTCGGAGGAGGTATCTTTTCCAGCCTTTCCGGGGGGGCCGCCGGGTACAGCAACACCCCTGAAGGTAAGGTGATCACTGCCGCGTTCGTTGATTCGTACAATAAAATGGTCCGGGCTTTGCGAGCCTACAGAGCCCAGGATGTCGAAGGTGGAATGGGCACGGGCGGCAAGTTGCAGGTAAACTAGCCCGTTTCCTCATCCTGAAAACACGGCACTCTCCAGGTGTCGTGTTTTCAGGAACCAATCTGCCAGAATCCAGTTGATTTCCGTGGTGTTCAACAGCCCTATCTTTGTAAGCACTACCGTTTGCTGAGCAATTACTCTCCCTGAATGGGTTAGGGGGATGATTTCGAGGCAGTCTTCTCACCGCATCAAAAGATATCCGTGATTTCGACGTCGCAGGCATGGCCTTCCTCCCATGTAATTTGCCCTGCATTCACCCCCTGCTTTGGTCAACCCGATATGTTTCCCAGGCGGGGCACCGAAGACTTCCCGACCCGGTTCACTTCATACCTTTCCAGGACCATCCATGACCGCCATTGACCACTGCGCTTTCCATCCCCACACCCGCCTTGACTACAGCCTGAACGACCTGCTCCCCATTCTGGAACAGGCCGGTGAACTGGACCCCGAACGGCGGAGGATCGTTCTGGATCAGGCCCGACAGCGGGACATTGCTCTTGATGATCCGCTGTCCGGATTGGACCTGCTTTTGGGGCTGAAGCTGACCCGGGCCAAGGCGTCCCGAGAGCGTCTGACCGAGGAGAGCGTGCTCCGGGCCGTGGCCGCGCGGTTCGGGTTGGAGTTCAAGCGGCTGGACGTGCTGGAACTGGATCTGGAGGTCAGCACCCGGACCATTTCCGAGGGCTTTGCCCGGACCAACCTGCTGGTTCCGCTGCGCATCGTGGACGGGCATCTGGAAATCCTGGCCCACAATCCCTTCCGTCCGGAACTGTGGGAAGACATGTGCCGGGTCACGACCCTGCCGCTGCGCCTTTTCCTGGGCACCCGGGCCGAGATCACCCGGCTGATCGACGATTTCTACCAGTTCCGCCAGGCCGTGAAGGCCGCGGAACAGGAGTTTCTCAGTGCGTCGGAATCCCTGGCCAACCAGGAGCAGCGGGTCCGGGTCGGGGAGCGGTCGGATCGCGGCTCCCAGAAACATGTCAGCAAGGCCGTGGACTATCTGCTGCATACGGCCCTGCGGGAACGGGCCAGCGACATCCACCTGGAACCCAAGCGCGATGCATCCCTGGTCCGGTTCCGCATCGACGGGGTGCTCCATCCCCTCTACCGCCTCCCACTGACCGTGCACCAGGCCATGATCAGCCGTCTCAAAGGCCTGAGCAGGCTGGATATCTCCGAAAAGCGCCGGCCCCAGGACGGACGGGTTCAGCTCGTCTTGGACGACATCCGGACCGACGTCCGGATCTCCACCATTCCCGTAGCTTTCGGAGAAAAAATGGTCTTGCGCCTGCTCTCCAGCGACACCACGCTGAAAAAGCTGGATGAACTGGGCATGGAGCCGGACAAGCTCGCCCTGTTCCGCTCCTTTCTGGCCCGGTCCAACAGCCTGGTCCTGGTCACCGGCCCCACGGGCAGCGGCAAGTCCACCACCCTGTATTCGGCCATGAAAACCCTGGCCCACTCGGGCGTGAATGTGCTCACCCTGGAGGATCCCATCGAGATGGTGGTGGACGAATTCAACCAGATCGGGGTTCAGCCCAAGATTGGAGTGGATTTCGGCCAGGTGCTCCGGCACATCCTGCGCCAGGACCCGGACATCGTAATGATCGGCGAAATGCGCGACCTGAACACGGCCCAGGAAGCGGTTCAGGCCGCCCTGACCGGCCATCTGGTCCTCTCCACCCTGCACACCAACGACGCGGCCTCCTCCATCACCCGGCTGCTGGATTTGGGGCTGGACGCCTTTCTGATCAACGCGGCCCTGGCTGGGATCGTGGCCCAACGACTGGTGCGCACTCTCTGCCCGCACTGCAAGGTGCCGATCCAAACCCCGGAGGACCAAGCCGTACTGTGGCGAAGCAGTGGCCTGGACGCGCCGGAAACGGTCTGGTCCGGACCGGGCTGCGAATTCTGCCGCAACACCGGCTACCTCGGCCGCACCGGCATCCACGAAGTCCTGCCCTTTGACGAGGAGATCCAGGACGCCGTGCGCCTGGACACGAACCTCACCGCCCTGCGCCGCCTGGTTCGCTCCAAGGGCGTGGCCAATCTGTTCCAGAGCGGGATCGTCAAGGTGCTGGCCGGGCTGACCACTTTGGACGAGGTCGTACGCGTAACCGGCGGGGTGAACGGGTGATCCGCGTCGACATCGGACTTTCAAAACGGAAATCGGCTCAGGTGGCTTGCTCACTCCCTCGTCTCACCCCGGTTGCACCTCGCTTGATCGGCCCTCCGCTCCAGCAATAAAGGTGACACTATCCGGCCCTGATTTCCTTGAGCAAATCCGGGTGTCGGTCAAGCACCTTGAGGAGCTTGACCAGGGCCAGGGGTGGCCTTGTCTGTCCGGTTTCATATCGTGAAAAGGCACTGACCCCGCCACCGAAAATCAAGGCCGCCTCTCGTTGATCCAGAGCAAGTTTCTTGCGCACGTCGGCAATGAACACGGGGTCGATGCTTGATGCGTTGACCTGATTGTTGAACTCCATCATCTCGGAACTGACCCGCCTCGACTCGGCGGCATCAAGGAGCACCTCGCCGCAGGCCGGGCAATAGTCGCCCGTCACGTCCTGAATTACGGTCGATTCGCCTTTGTAGGTATACGGCTTGTCTCGAATATCTTGAATCATTTCCGCGGAATCGCAAAATGGACATTTCATGATCACAGCTCCTTGAAGGATACGATAAGCACGTCCTCAATGACGGTCAGCTTGATATAGACTTTGCCCGCTGAAGTGAGGGGCCTGTAAACGTCCTGCCAAATCCGATGGTCTGTATACGTGGTCATGCTCTTGTAGAAGTCTTTCGCTGTCAACGACAGGATAATCTCGACCATGTCGTCAAAAACATAATTCAGCGCCGCGGCACCTGCCAGGGCCGACATGGTTGAACGAACATTTCCTGATTTCACCAGTTCTTTGACCAACGACAGACTGCAATGCGGCGTCTTTTTCTCCATGTTCGAAAAAACCTTTCAGGCCTTCATTTCGCTAAAAAGGACATCCGCAAGGGACTGCTTGTCGCATCAATCCTGCTCCCGGTCCCGCGCCCCCTGATAGACCTTGGCCAATCCACCCTGGGCCGTTTCGCGGTACAGGCTGGGCAGGTCGTGGCCGGTTTGCTGCATGGCTTCCACCACCTGATCGAAGCTGATCAGATGGCGTCCGTCCGAGAGCATCGCGAATTCCGCCGCGGCCAAGCCACGAATGGCCGCAAAGGCGTTGCGCTCGATGCAGGGGACCTGGACCAGCCCCAGAATCGGATCGCAGGTCAGCCCCAGGTGGTGTTCCAGACCGATTTCCGCCGCGTATTCGATCTGATGCGGCGACCCTCCCAGGAGCTGCGCGGCCGCGGCCGCGGCCATGGCGCAGGCCACGCCCACTTCCCCTTGACATCCCACCTCGGCCCCGGAAATGGAGGCATTGTGCTTGACCACGTTGCCCACCAGACCGGCCGTGGCCAGGGCCCGCAGCAGATACTCGTCTTCCAGGCCGAGGTCCCGTTGCAGGTAAAACAGCACCGCGGGCAGCACGCCGCAGGAACCGCACGTCGGCGCGGTGACCACGAAGCCGCCAGCGGCGTTGTGCTCGGACACGGCCAGGGCATAGGCCGAAAGAAGCCCGGTCCGACCGGCGGAGCGGCGCAATTGCTTGGCCCGGGTCAAAAAGCCCCGGGCCTTGCGTTGCAGATTCAATCCTCCGGGCAGCGACCCTTCCTCATCCAACCCGGCGGCGATGGCCTCCTGCATCTTCAGCCAGGTGAAGCCCAGGTGATCCCACAGGTCCGACCCTTCCACCACCTCGGCCAGAGCCCAAAGGGGCTTGCCCCGGGACTCGGCCCAGTCCAGGATTTCCTTCATGGTCGTCTGAACGTACCGACTCGGAGTTTCAGCCTCCCCCCGTCCGGCCTCCCGCAACTCCCCTCCGCCGATACTGAAGACGGTCCAGGAGCCCAAAGAGCTCCCGTCCGCGGCCAAGGCCTCGAACAACATCCCGTTGGGATGTTCATCCAGCGCCTGGTCGCTCCAAACCACGTCGCAAGGCAGAGGCGACAAGCCCTGGGTCACCGCCTGGTCCGTCAAGTGACCGCGCCCGGTCAGACTCAAGCTGCCGTACAGCGTGACCCGGACCCTCGCGGCTTGAGAATGACGCGCCCGAAACGCCTCCGCGGCCCGGCGCGGCCCCATGGTATGACTGCTGGACGGCCCCATCCCGTATCTGTACAACTCGCGTAATGACTGCATATCCGTTCTCCCTTCGTCGTCAAAATACGTACAAAACGCGCCCCCAAGTCAAATCGGAACCGCACGGGAAAACCGCCTTTCCCCTTTCCCATTTGTCTTCATGTTCGCATGCCAGGCCCATCCACTTCATTAACATCCGCCCCGCTTACTCCATATTCCAGAACCAGAATGCTGACATCGTCCGGGATTTTCCGGTCTCCGGCAAAGTTGGTGACCACGGATGAGAGTCCTTGAGCCAATTCCTCCGGAGGCGCATGGTGCAGGGAGCGCAGCGTGTCGTGCAGACGTTCTTCTCCGAACAACCCGCCGGACGGG
>SKYX01000399.1 GCA_007127655.1 Desulfonatronum sp. | reverse complement strand
TTATACTGGTTTAGGGTGAAACAATAAAAAAAATTTCTGATGATGCCTTTATGCCGCCCTTACAGGGCTATTTTTCTTTTAACTTCATCTACCCAGGGCGTTGCCCTGGGCTATAATATGTCGCCCCGTTGGGGCTTCAGACAAGCCCTGAAAGGGCGAACTACCGTAGCCCAGGGCAACGCCCTGGGTAAAACGCCCCCCCAACAATAATAGCCCTGAAAGGGCGGCATAAAATGATGCAACGCTAGCCAAAAAAACAACGATGGCCCTCTTGGAACGCCAGCAAATATAAATATTCAACCTCAAGCAGTATAACCGGACTCCATTTGAAGGAGAAACAAGATGAGTGAAATTCAGCAAGACGTATCCGCGTCAGCGTTCGTAACCGCCATTGAAAACAATCTGTTCGACTTTCTGCCGCACTTCGGCCTCTTGCCCCAGGCCGAAGTGTATGACGGCCCGGATCTGTTGTGGTCGCTGACCAATATCCCGTTTCCGCTGTGCAACAGCGTCCTCCGGGCAAATTTGGCTCCCGAAGGTGTGGACGCCGCCGTTGAAGCGGCCATGGCCCGCGGCAAGTCCAGAAACGTGCCAATGTTGTGGTGGACCGGTCCGGCCACGCGACCGAGTGATTTAGGGGTGGCTCTGGAAGCCCATGGTTTCGTCCGGCAGGATGACGCGCCCGGCATGGCCATGGACTTGCGATCCTTGCGCGAGGACGTACCGACGCCGCCCGGCTTCACCCTGGAGAAAATCAACGATGCTGAAGCGCTGAGGCAGTGGCGTCATCCGTTTGTCGTGGGCTTCGGCATGCCCGATTTCGCGGTGGATGCCCTGATGGGTCTCTTTGAGCGGATCAGCTTCGGCCAACAGCTGCCGCTGCATCACTATCTCGGTCGGCTGGATGGCGAACCCGTGGCCGGGGGGTCGGTGTATCTGGGAGCGGGCGTGGCGGGCGTATACAACGTCGTCACCGTTCCGGAGGCCCGTCGGCGGGGCATTGGCGCATTGATCACCCTGGCCCTTTTGCGCGACGCCCTGGCGGCCGGATACCGGGTCGGAATTCTGCATACGTCCAAGATGGGGCTCAACGTCTATCGTCAACTGGGGTTTCAGGAGTATTGCGCAATTGGTCAGTATTTGTGGTCGCCAGAATAGAGCTGCCGTACCTTCTCCTTCCCCGCACGCCGAAACCTGATGACCTGCGACGCGAACCGGGACATGTGCGAGGCCCTGTGTCCTCCGGGGGACATGGATTGTCTTGACCCATGCGTGATGGCCAGAAGCGATTGCCTCATGCAGGACATGCGGGTTTTCGACTGCCCGCACTGGCAGGCGGGCGCGAGGCCGGGTTTGACGAAGGCCGGCTGTGAGTTCTGCCATTAGAATGCATCTGGTGGTGCTTGAGGGGGGAATCCCGGTCGGCGCTGCGCACCTGTCACGCAATGCAATTAAAAGTTGCATATTGTAGCGCTTTGTTATAATTTTTGGCCAAAAAATGGAGGTGCATACATGGCGACAGCAGTACGCATATCAGAAGAGCTCGCTTCCCAGGCAAAAATGTTCGGGCGCGTTGATCATCGTTCCCTGACGGGCCAGATTGAACACTGGGCGTTCATCGGCAAGCAGGCTGAGCAAAATCCGGACCTTCCCTACTCGCTGATCAAGGAAATCATGATCGGCCTGGACGAACTCGAACATGGCGAAAAGTCCGAGTATACCTTTGGGTGAGCGGCATGAAGATTTTTCAGTCCCGGTCGTTTGAAAAGACGGTAAAGAAAATGCCCGCATCGGCAAAGACCGTTCTCGATGATCAAATCCGCGGGATCGTGGAAAATCCGGATTGCGGAGAGGAAAAAAAGGGAGATTTGCGGGGAGTGTTTGTTCATAAGTTCAAGATCAACGCTGTCCAATACCTGCTCGCGTACCGCAAAACGGCGGAGACTGTGGAACTGATCATGCTCGGGCCTCATGAAAATTACTACCGGGATTTGAAAGGTTACCTGAAAACCAGGTATGGGGACAAAGGGGATGCATAAAGAACATGGCTCAATATGCGTTTCGGACAGGTGATCTGCTGGGCCCGGCATGATTCATACTCTCCTCATGTATACTGCCCCCGGGCACCAACTGCGTTTTTCAATGCTCCTCAGGTCGAAGGTTGAAGGTCGAGGTCGAAGGGGGTGAGGTTGAGGGCAAAGACAAGGTGTTCGTACCTCCCGTCATCTCATCAAACCTTCAACCTGATCCCCTTCGATCTCACCCTCGACAAACTCTGTTCTCAGGTAGCCAGAAAACGCAATTAGTGCCCGCGGGCTATACTGAGCCACCTCAATGATCTCTCTCAAGAATGTCGGCCTGTGGGCCGCCTTAGTCCCCGCCTCGGCCGCATTGGCCACGGGGTTGGTGTGGGCGTCGTTTCCGGCGGCCACGTTGCTCGGTCCGCTTTTGGCCGGGGTGTTTTTTACCCTGGGCGGGGCGGATATGAGGCTGCCGCGCTGGGCTTTTGGCGGGGCGCAGTCCGAGTGCAGGCGCAGCAGGTTCATATCCAGTGGGGCGGCCGGACGGCTGAGCCAAAGCATGTCGCCGTCCTGGGCCGCATGGGGCCAGATCCCGGCAAGGAAAAAAAACGCGGTCTCGGTCAGTTCGCAGAGCCGTTCCGTGGCTGGTTGGGCCAGCGGCAGATCGATATGCACCACCTCGGCCCCGGCAATGTCCAGGAGATCCGTGCCTGTCCGCAGGATTTCCGGCCATTGCTGCACATCGGCCAGGGACACCCGGACCACGCCTTTCAACAGTCCGCGATCAAAGGACACCGTATAGACGCCGCTGGGTCTTTCCCCCGTGCCTCCGTTGGACCCTTCGTCGGTCTCCTGCGGGCCCGTGAGCGGGACCAAACGGCGTCCCAGGTTTTCGTAGATGCGCACGGTGATGCGCCGGTGCCGCTCCGGGACAAATGCCAAGGCCAGGGCCAAACCCTGGGCCTGGCCCTGGGCCTGACCCTGGACTTGGCCCGTCAAATACAAAAAGCAGTGCAGGTAGGACTCCCGATGGCCGGGGCCGTCTTCCAATCCCATGGCCTTGAACTGCCGGGGAGGGCAGGCCGCAGTTCCAGAGCCAGGACGTCCTTGGCCGGAAAGCCCACTGTGCGCGCCACGTCGCGGACATGGCCCTGCACAAGGGCAAGAAAACGTCCCTCCGCTGGAACTCTGAGCTGTGTGTGCGGTGTCGTGCGCATGGCTGAATCTGATGCGAGAGCGGGTTTTGGAGGTCAAGGTTGGGTTCGAGTTGCCCCCGTTGCCGGAACTTGGACTGGCGGGCGACCTGGATTGCGAATATATCCACGCCACGGCTAAGGCAAGAATTTTTCCCTCGGCGTTCTGGGTATTTTTGATACGTGGGGATTGCTCAAGCACTCCGGGCTGCTGAACCACATGCCCCGGCCAAAGCTTTCTGGCGGGAGTGGGCGGGCCCGGCGGGCCGTTGAAATACTCCCAAATGCCGCGCCCGCGCCGCTTTCCAGCACCCGCCAGGGGTGACGGACTCAACCCAATGCAACCAGGAGAAGATTATGCAGCCAACACACGATGGTCGGTATTCCGCACTCGGGATGGCCCTGGCCGGCGGGCGGCATGTTTTTTTGGTCGCGCTCGTCGTCCTGTTTCTTTTGCCGGGCTGCGGCGGGAGCGACGGGGAGGGCGGCTCAACCCGGTCTTTTGAAAACGGACGCGCCGAAAGGACTGTTTCCGGAACGTACTGGGTTCTGGATCTGGCGGGTTCCTGGCTGGAGATGGGTCGCCAGTACGGAGGCTTGATGGGGCCGGAATTGCGCCGGTTTCATGCCGAGATAACGCGGGATGTCATCGCCCGGGGCATACCCGAAGAAGACCAGAAGAGCACGGCGACCGAGGCAGTCAGCCAGTATTCATCGCAGTTGCAAGAGCTGCTTCTCGGCATCAGCCAGACCTCCGGCCTGTCTTATGAGGAAACACTGGTCCTCAATGCCGGGATGATGCTGCTGACCGACGCGGTCCTGGGCGGAGAGCCGCCCAGCGCATGCAGCGGCATTGGCGTCTGGGACGGCTACACCATGGACGGAACCCTGATCTTCGGCCGCAACTGGGACATCGACCGGAAGGCCATGAGCCGGTACATGCGGTATCTGGCCGTGGTCGTGTTGCATCCCCTGGAAGGCAATGCCCTGGCCAATATCCACCCCCTGGGCAACGTGTATCTGGAAACAGGGATGAACAGCCGGGGCCTGTTCATTGAGCTGAACAACGGCGAGTATTCCGATCCCACTGTGCATGGCGAGCGCGAGGACACGAGTTCGGTTCTGGTCACTGTGCTCAACCGGAGCGACACGGT
The DNA here is from genome assembly GCA_007127655.1 of Desulfonatronum sp. Classification (GTDB taxonomy): domain Bacteria; phylum Desulfobacterota; class Desulfovibrionia; order Desulfovibrionales; family Desulfonatronaceae; genus Desulfonatronum. The sequence continues at coordinate 1,559 of SKYX01000399.1, read as the reverse complement.
GCAACAGGCCTCGGCCCTGCTCAAAAGCATCCCCGCGGACATCTCCTACATTCTGCAGATCGCGGATCCGACCCATGCCGTCTCCCTGGAGCGGCCCACGTTTGACGCCAGGGTCCGCCCGGCCGACGATCGCGGCCTGGTCATCTCCTACAACAGCTTTGTCCCCCCCTACCCAGCTCATTGGTGGGGCAGGGTCGCTCCGCCAAAGCCCTCTTCCATTGACCCGCGCTACGACAACATGTTGCGTCTGGCCCAGTCCCCGGCGTACAAGGGACTGTTCACGCCCCAGACCATGATGGCCTATCTGGAGGTGCCCATGGAAGAGGGCGGCGCCTACCACCCCGGCACGGTGGTGCAGGTCGTGGCCGTACCGGCCGAGCGAACGATCTGGATGCGGGGCTGCGACTACGCGGATTGGGAACGGGTGCCCCTGGCCGGGTATTTCGACGGTAGGCGGGAGAGTGGCGCTGACAAGTGAGATCGTCGTCATTGATCCGACCAGGTCATCTTTCACCGGTTTTCTTGGGAACAGACACAGGAGTTGATTGATGCGCAACCATTCCCTTTCCTTCAAGCTCACCGCCCCTTGCGATATGGCGGCCCTGCCCCTTGTCCTGGCATACGTTCGCGAGGCGGCCGTACTCGTCGGCTTTGCCGGGGACGATATTTCCCGGATCGAACTGGCCGTGGAGGAAGCCGTGTCCAACGTCGTGCAGCACGCCTTTCTGGAAGACGACGATCCAGGCTCCTTTGATATTGTCTGCGAGCAGGTCACCCTGGGTCTGCGGATCATTATCCGGGAAAAGGGCATTCCTTTTGACCCGGGCAAGGCCCCTGTTTTCGAGCAGGGCGACGACCTGGAGCATGTCTCGGCCAGGGGCATGGGCATGGCGTTGATGCGGCAAACCATGGACGAGGTCGCCTTCCACAACCTGGGGCCGGACGGCAAGGAAACCCGCCTGATGAAATATCTGCCCGGAAAGAGCGTCCATCCGGGCTTCGGGGCCCAGGGACAGGGGGTGGAGGCCGAGGGAAGCGCCCTTGACCCTCAGTCAGCCGACAGCGCCCCTGCGACCCAAATGCCTCAGACGCCCCAGGTGCGTCAGGTGCGTCAGACTCCTCCCCCGCGCATCGACTACACCGTGCGCCGGATGACCGCGGACGAGGCCATCGAGGTCTCCCGCAGCGCGTACAAGAATCATGGCTATACGTTTTTCAACGAGGTCATCTACTATCCGGAACGGTTGGCGGAAATGAACGCCGCGGACGACATGATCTCCGCGGTGGCCGTGACCGGAGCCAACGAGTTCATGGGCCATGCCGCGCTGGTGTTCGAGGATGCCGAGGCCAGGACCGCGGAGTACACCTTTCTGTTCGTCAACCAGGCTTTTCGCAACCAGGGCTGCATGGAGCGGCTGACCCGGTTTCTGCTGACAACCCCCAAAACCCGTCCCCTGACCGGGGTGTATTCCTATTCCGTGGCCAATCACGTCTTTACCCAGCGCGGGGTGATCAAGCTGGGTTACCGGGACTGCGGCATTCTCCTGGCCACCAGCCCG
>SKYX01000009.1 GCA_007127655.1 Desulfonatronum sp. | reverse complement strand
CGGAGGTGCCGAAACCGACGATCACCATGCCGATCAGCAGCGGCGGCATGCCGAAATGACGGGCGGTGGAGGCCGAGCCCTCCACAAAACGGTTGGCGCTCCAAAGCAGAAGCGCCAAGCCGGAAACTACAGCGAGTATGGCTGGTGTCATACGAACCAAGCCCTCCGGTCCCTTTCAATGTCATGGACTTCCTTCTTGTGAGACCTGACGTCAGGCATCACCGGCGTGATCAGCGTCCGGTGTATGCTTGTCGGCTTCAATTTCCTTCATCAAGGACGCCGGAGAAACAATGCGTATGCCTCGGAACTCTTTCAGATCAAGCAGGTGGCTGTCACCAGAAACCACCAATTCCGCACATGCGGCAAGGGCTGCCTCGATAACGGCATCGTCATCAGGATCGTCTTTGATCACTTGGACTGACTCCATCGGGGAAACCGTCACAAATGTCTGCCGGACAAGGTCGATGATGACTGCAATTTGCGTTGCCGCAAGACCAAATTTCGGGCGCTGTAAAATGCCTTCAAGTTCCGTAGTCAAAGCACTTGTGATGAAACCGTCGATTCGCCCTTCGCTGATCAGACGGATAATTTTTCGGCAATGCCCTCCGAAAAGAAAGCCTGAAAGAAGGACATTCGTGTCGCAAACAACCCTCATCGCCGTTTGCCACGTTCTTGACGAAAAGCCGCAACCTCATCGCTGATATCGTTCTCCGTCAAATTACGATTCCGAGCCGTCGAATCGCCTAGACTGAAAACAGAGTCCCAACGGCGCTGACGCTCGACATAAAGCCGCGCTGCTTCGCGAAGGAGTTCCGAACGGCTCCGTGATTCCCGCTTCGCTTCCGCGTCGATATCAGCAAGAAAGTCCGCCTGGAAGGAAATATTTACGGTCGTCGTCGTCATGGACAGAGCCTCCTTATTTCGACGAAACATACAAATGTTGTATGTTTAATGCAAGAAGCCAACGACAACCACCCGCGGCGCGTCCGCTGAATGGTTTATGGTTTGGCTCATTATGAGTTTCGGACAGGTGATCGGCTGGGGATGATTTTGCCATCGGTTTATGCCCCAACGGGGCTTCGCCCACCAGCCCGGGGTTGGACAGCCAAAGCTGGACTACCCTGGGATTTTGAAAGAAAGAGAAACAACCCCAACGGGGTTGCGTCAGATACCTCATCGTTCGCTACTGGCCGAATTTTCATTGTGCGGACGCAACCCCGTCGGGGTTGGTGTAGGAAACATGGCGCTGGTCCTGAAACGGGCTGCGAAAAAAGCACGTGAACTGGCACGACAGACACAAACCCCTTTGGTTGTCTATCGTGACGGCAAGGTGGAAAAACAGATGATTGTCCGGGAGGAGCCGCCATCGTGAGAAGGCAATAGGGATTGGTCAGGTCTGAAGTTCCTTTGACACCGGCAGGAGAGGCAATAGGCGCGTGAGCATGCTCCCATGCGCCAGGCCCGTAAGCGCCGACCATGTTGCAACGCGGCGGTCAGAAAAACAGCCGGAACGGAATGATCCGCTTTTCCAGCAGGTAGTTCAGGATGGGATCGCGGCCCTGGAGGACGACGCGCTTGGTAGGGGTTTCCTGGACGATGAGCAGGGGGACGCCGCGGAAGCCGCTGTTGCGCAAGAATGTACTGCCCTTGCGCGCGGCCTCGGTGACCTTGGGCTGAATGGCGATGTCCGGAGCGGCCGATTGCTCCACTTGGAGAATGGCTTGGAACGGATTGCCGGCGGTTTCCGGCAGGTCCAGAAGAGCAGAAAGCTTACGCTGGTCCTCGGGTTGAGCGTCCAGTGGCACGAGGTTCCATTCGCCGCTGACCGGAGGATGCGTGGCTAGGCTGGCCAGGACATGGGTGCAAAAAGGGCAGTGCAGGCTGAAAAAATAATACAGTTGGGGATACGTGGAGGTGTCCGCGCGGTGGGTGACCAGGGCGGTCTCCCGCAGGTCCGGGGTGCGCTCGGGGAACAGGAACATGGCCTGAGAGGCGAAGGCCGCGGTCCAGACGGCCAATCCCATGACCACCGTGGCCAGGGACTTCCGGGCCGCGCCGAAAGCCAGCAAAATCAGCAGCAGGGCCACGCCCACAGCATAACAGAGGACGCAGGCTTCCTGGATCCCGAAACGCTGGAAGCCAAGGATTCCCCCGTCGAACGCCAAGCCGGCGGTCAAGATGATGGCGATGAGCAGCCAAAGCCAACTCTTGTCCCATTGCCGGGCCAGAAATAACGTGCCAGCCAAAAGCCAAAAAAAGATCACTCCCAGGCCGATAAAGACCTTTTCGCCAAATTTGACAAAGGTTCCGACCACGGCACATCCCGCCGTAGGACACAGGCCACCTCGCCCGGTCTCCATCAGCCAGTATTCCAGGCTCAAGGCCAGAGCCGCGATCACGGACAAGATCAACGGCAACCAGGAAATGATCACGCTTCCTCGATCCGGTGCGCCCAGAATGATTTTTCCTCGTTTTTGCTTCATGTTCGCCCCAAATAGTTTTTCAGTTGGTCCAATAGCCACGGACGAAGTTGTTCCAGAGCAGTGTCGATGGAACACTCGTCCATGTCCAGGATCAGGTCCGCGGCGGCCTGGTATAGCGGTTCGCGCTCGGCATAAAGCTGCTCCAGAGTTTGATCCGGGCGTCTGGCCAAGCCTCGACCCCGAGCATCTTTGACCCGCCCACAGATCGTGCCCACGCTGACCCGCAGATAAACCACAGGCCCCAGTTCCCGCAAGCGCCCTATAGCTCTTGGCCCATAGACCACGCTCCCCCCGGTGGCCACCACGGTCCGCCATAACCAAAGTTTCGCAACCACGTCCTCTTCGGCTCGCAAAAAGCCATCCAGGCCAAACCGATCCAGCAATGCCTGCAAGGGAGCGCCCCAATGCGCTTCCATCAGCCTATCCGTGTCCACCAAGGCCCAACCCAGATCCTGGGCCAGAGCTCGGCCAAAGGTGCTCTTCCCGGCCCCGGCCATGCCGATCAGGCTGAGGCAGGGTACGGTTCGGGGGGCGAGGTCGGGGATGGTTTGACGAAGGTCGGGGTAAGGGGTGGGCATGGCGAAATTCAGGAGTCAGGAGTCAGGAGTCAGGAGTCAGGAGTCAGGAGTCAGGAGTCAGGAGTCAGGAGTCAGGCGAACTCAGTATTGGCTGCTTGTCAAGGATAAGAGGTCATCCACCGAGATAGGCTTTCTTGATCTCCGGGTGATCCATGAGTTCCGAACACGGGCCGGAGACGCGAATTTCGCCGGTGTCCAGAACGTAGGCTCGGTGGGCGAACTGGAGGGCCAGGCGGGCGTTCTGCTCCACCAGGAGAATGGTCATGCCGTTCTGGTTCAGGCGCTTCAGGGCCCGGAACATGTCGTACATCAACAACGGGGCCAAGCCCATGGACGGCTCGTCCAGCATCAAAAATTTGCAGCCGGTCATCAGGGCCCGGCTCACGGCCAGCATCTGCTGTTCGCCGCCGCTCAGGGATTCGCTGCGCTGGTGGCGGCGCTCATGCAGCCGGGGAAACAGGTCGAAAATCTGCTGGTATTCCTGTTCCAGATTCTCGCCGGGCTTCCGGGAATACGTGGCCAGCTGCAGGTTCTCCATGACCGTGAGGTTGCCGAAAATGTGCCGCCCTTCCGGGCAGAGGGCGATCTTCAGGTTGGCTACCACGTCATGGGCCTGGGTTTTCAACAGGCTTTGCCCTTGAAAACGGATGTCCCCTTCCGTGACCCGGGGGGCCTCCGGCGGGGTCAGGCGGGCGATGGACATCAGGGTGGTGGATTTGCCCGCGCCGTTGGCCCCGATCAGGGTGACCACCTCGCCCTGATCCACATGAAAGCTGATTCCGTGCAGGGCCTGGATGTTGCCGTACTTGACCTTGAGATTATCCACTGAAAGCATCACAGCGCTCCATCTCCCAGATAGGCTTTGATCACATCGGGGTTGTTCTGGATCTGGTCAGGCGTGCCCTCGGCGATGGTCGCGCCGAAGTCGATCACCTTGATCCAGGTGCACAGGCTCATGACCACGTCCATCTGGTGCTCGATCATCCAGATGGTCAGCTTGAACTCCTTGTGAATCCAGCGGATCAGACCAATCAGCCCTTCGATGTCCGTGGAGTTCAGCCCCGCGGCCGGTTCATCCAGAAGCAACAGGGACGGCTTGCCCGCCAGGGCCCGGGCGATCTCCACCCGTCGCTGCAATCCATAGGGCAGGTTTCTGGGTCGCTCCAGGGCGTAGCGGTCCAGTTTCAGGGCTTCCAGGATTTCATGGGCGCTGTGCTCAATATCCGCCTCGGCCCGCTGATAGCGACGGGTCCGGGCCAGGGCGTCCACCAGGTTGTAACCCAGGGTCTGGTGCCGGGCCAGACGGATGTTGTCCAGCACGGTCATGTCGTGCCAGAGCCGGATGTTCTGAAAGGTTCGGGCTACGCCCAGGGCCGTGATCTTGTGCGGCTTGAGCCGCCGGGTGTCTCTCCCCTTAAACAGAATATTTCCCTGGCTGGGCTTGTAAAAGCCGCTGACCAAATTGAAGACCGTGGTCTTTCCCGCGCCGTTGGGGCCGATCAGGCCGTTCAGCTCGCCGCCGTCAAAACGCAGGTTGAAGTCGGACAAGGCGCACAAACCGCCAAAAATCTGGGTCACGGATTGAATTTCCAGCAAGGCCATTTATCGTTCTCCTCCCACCCTACTTGAACTGAAACCAGCGGCGCAGGCGCGGAAAAATATCGGACAGCTCCCGGTTGCCCATGATCCCCTCGGGCCGGAAGTGCATCAAAATGATCAGCATCAGGGGCACGATCACCCACTTGATGATCTGCAAGGGCCGCATGGCCTCCATCAGCACCGTGAACAGCACGGCGGAAAGCACCGATCCGGTCAGGGAGCCCATGCCGCCCAGGTAGACCATGACCATGATCTCGGTGGTCTTCAGGATGCCGAAGGCCCCGGGGTTCACGTAGCCCAGGACGTGGGCGAACAGCCCCCCGGCCAGACCGGCCAGACCCGAGGAAAGCATGAACGCCACCACCTTCATCTTGTTGGTGTTCACGCTCATGATTTCCGCGGCCACCTCATCCTGGCGGATGGCGATGATCCCCTTGCCGTAGGTGGAGGAGACGAAGCGGCGGATGATCCAGACAGTGAAAACGGTGCAGATGAAAATCCAGATCATCATCCAGGGCAATTCGATCACGTCCTCCATGAACACCACCGCGGAGCGCATGCCCATGAACCCTCTGGGGCCGCCGATGGCGCTGATGTTCTCGATGGTGCTCTTGACGATGTACAGGGAAGCGATGGTGATGATCGCCAGGTAGTCGTCACGGGTCTTGAACGAGGGAATGGCCACCAGCAGTCCGGCCAGGGCAGCGGCCACGGCCCCGCCCAGCAGACACAGGGGAAAGATGACCAGGGCCAGCTCCGGGGAGAGCACCGCGGGTCCGAAAACCCGGTCGTCGGTCAGCAGCCAGACCGAAAGCAGGGAGGGAACATACGCCCCCACGGCCATGAACCCGGCGTGACCGCAGGAAAATTCGCCCATGTACCCGTTGACGATGTTCAGGCTGGAGGAAAGAATGATATTGATGCCCATGAACATGATCACTGACTGGATGTACAGGTCGATCATGCCACCCTGGCTCATGCCGATCAGTCCGGCGAAAAGCGCTGCCAGCAAGATGGGGACGGTAAAACGCTGCATTGTTTCGGTCCGCCTGTGTGCAAGGTAAAGGGTTCAGGGGTTCATGGTTCAGGGGTTCAACGGTTGACCAGAATAAGCACAAGAGGCCACGTTCAGTTCAGTTGTAAACAACCGTGAACCGTTGAACCCTTGAACCGTTGAACCGCACTAGATCTTCGTCGTCTGGGCCATGCCGAAGATGCCCGTGGGTTTGATGGACAGGATCAGCAGCAGGATGGAGAAGGCGATCAGGTCCCGG
>SKYX01000362.1 GCA_007127655.1 Desulfonatronum sp. | reverse complement strand
CTGTATCTCCGGCTCAACCCCACGGACGAAGAGAACGTCGTCTCGCTGTTGTGTACGGCATTGCTGCGACTTGGCAAGGATGATCAGGTTTTGCGCCTTGCGGAGGAAAATCCCGAAAATGGCCGACCAGAATTGGCCTTTGGCCGGGCCATCGTTCTCTTCCGGCAAGGCAGGAAGAATGATGCTGAATCAGCCATGGTGGAAGCCATGGAAAACTTCCCTATGGTTCCCGAATGTTTGTTCGAGCCGGAAATCGGTCAACCGGATGAGGACGATTACGAAGGCGATGAAGAGGATGGGTTTACCTTTCATGACGCGAACGTGGCCTGGGATTATGCCCGGATGAACCGGGACTTTTGGGAGTCCGTGCCGGGGTTGATGGAATGGGGGGATGAGGTGTTTGATCGGCTGAGTGAGGAAGAAGATTAGGTGCGACAGGGCGTGACAAGACATGTGAATAACTGGGCGGACCGCATTCTGGAGAGCCGCGGGAACGGAAGCTCTTGCGCCATGGCTCACGGCCTGGAACAAGCGGGGACGACATGAACAGGATCACCGTCGTCGGCATCAAGGAATACAAATCCATCCAGCTCCTTGAGTGTCTGGAAGTGGAGGCGGTCAGTCAATCGCCGCCCGCCACCTTATCCATCCGGTGATCCATGGCCTCGCTGAGGCGTTGGGCCACGTCTTCGCGGCGCAGGTCAATCTTTTCCTGGACCCGGCAACGAAAGAGGATTTTTTTCAGGTCTTTGGAGAGCTGTTCCATTTCTTCCACGGACAGTTCGGCGCAGAGGCCGAGGATTTGGTCAATCTTGGCTTGGTTCATGGCGCTGCTTTACCTCGTTCCACAGGGCGTTCCAGGAATCCAGATCCAGCCCTTCCAGGTCGATTCCTTTGGTTTCGGCCAACTGGGCCAGCTTATCGAAGCGGTTCAGAAATTTGCGGTTGGCCCGGTCCAGGGCTTCGTTGGCCTTGAGTCCATGCCGCCTTCCGTATTCCACCAGGGTGAACAGGTAGTCGCCATATTCGTCCAGGGCTTTTTCTGCTGATTCCCCGTCTTCAACCTGGGCGGCGTGCCATTCTTGCCATTCCTGATTCAGTTGTTCCCGCACGCCGTCCGTATCCGACCAGGTGAAGCCCAGCCGAGCGGCCTTGGAGTGGATGCGGTAGGCTCGCAACAGGGGAGGCAGCGTCGAAGGGATGCCTTCGAAGGGGCCGCGGTCGGCCTTTTCCTTCTTTTTTTCCTTTTCCCAGTTGGCCCAGAGGGCGTCCAGGTTCGCGAAGGAAGCGTCGGCGAAGACGTGGGGATGACGTCGGACCATTTTGGCCGCGGCCTGGTCCAGGACGTCTTCCAGGGAGAAGCGTCCGTCTCGTTCCATCAACCGGGTCACGAAGAGCAGCAGGAACCAGACGTCGCCCAGTTCCTCGCGCACGTCGTCCGGCTTGTTCGAGCGGATGGCGTCCACCAGTTCATGCACTTCCTCCACCAGATAGTCGGCCAGGCTTGGCGGGGTCTGTTCCCGATCCCAGGGGCAACCCTCCGGGCCGAGCAGGCGTTCCAGTACGTCCCGCAGGCGCAACAGCGCGGCTTGATCGCCGGTCATTACAGTTTTCCTCCATAGTCAACGGATAATTGAGCGCGGTTTTCGTCCTAATCCACCAAGCCGTTCAAAAACCCCAAGTGCATGGAGCAAAAAAAACAAGGGTGAAGCGTATTTATTCATACGTGAGGGCTTGAGTTTTTTGTCGCGACACAGCATTTGGGAGTTGTTCAACGGCTTGGCAGTCGTTCCTGAACGTTTTCGCGCCAAGTCTGGCGCAAGGGCTGGCTCTTTTCCTCGAATTCAAGGCGCATCTCCCTGGGCAGCAGATCCGCCAAGATGGCCGCGAAGCGATTGACCTGGGGGGCCATTCGGGATGAAGCCAGGATATCAGCTTTTGGCGAAAGAAACGTGGTCAGAACCAGGACCAGGAGAACGCAGATCAACCCTCCTTTCAGAAGGCCGATCACGCCTCCGGCAAAGCGATCCACCCAGCCCAGCAGGACGACCTTCAAGAGATGCCGCAGGACAGCCGCGATCATCAGGACGCCTACCAAGCCGGTACAGAAGACCAGAGCGTAGCTGATCAACTGGGCCGTGCCGCGATCCGGAAGAATGCTCTCCACCAGGGGCAGGAGCATGGCGTGGTATTTGTTGGCCAGGAAAAAGCCGGCAATCAGGCCGGCGACGGAGGAAATCTCACCGATGAATCCGCGAAACAGGCCGCGAACCAGGGTGAATCCCAGGATGACCAGGATCAGGATGTCCAGGGTGTTCAGGTCAGATATGGGCATGAGGGTGTCCAGAGGTAGGCGTGAAGGTGAGCCCGGAAAGGGGCTTCGTGGATGGATACGGGACGTGAACGGCTCGTATCATCTGACGAACGACGTTTGGAATCTGCCATGTTTCGCGGGTACGGGCAACACCGACGGCCCATGTCGCGGTCAGGGTTCTGGATGCTTCGTGAAAGGCGGAATACTCCGGTTCAGCGGTTGAGGGGGAACGGAGCAGAAAGCCGGTCTTTCGGTCCTGTGCTTGTTGACGGTTTTTTTTCTGCCTTTGACCTAAAATCGAATGCCTTGGCAAAAACCAACAAGTATTCAAATACTGACCGGGAAGAACCTGAATTTACGAGCAGCGTCGGGGAGCACTCTCCACGGCGTGCCGGTCGAGAATCCCAGGAGATTATGGAAATGTTCACTGTCAAGGCGCCACAAAGCCACTCGCTCAATCCCGGCGTTGTCCTGGAATTTCTGCAACGGACTCTGCCGTTCAACGAACTAAGCCCTGGTGCCCTGGAAGAGCTGGCCGAGGACGCGGCCTTGGATTTTTTCCCCAAGGGGACTGTGGTCCTGACGCAAGGGGTCACGGATATCTCCCATTTGTATCTGATTCAAAAAGGCGGCGTGAAGCTCTATCTGCAGGACGAATCCGGAGCGGTGACGCTGAAGGATTTTCGCGGCGAGGGCGGCGTGTTCGGAGCCTTGGGCATCATCCGCGGCGCCAAGGCCAGCATGACCGTGGAGGCGCTGGAGGACACGTTTTGCTTCTTGTTGAACAAGCAGACCTTTTTGAAACTGGTCACGAACGATCCCCGTCTGGCCCAGTATTACTTGAAATCCTTTTCTGAGAACTACATCCACAAGTCCTTTTCCGAACTGCGCCGACAACGGCTGACACCCAAGGGCGAGGGCTCGCTGATTCTGTTCAGCGTCCCGGTCTCGGACATGATCAAGCGCGACGTGGAGGCTGCTCCGGGAACCTATTCCGTGCAAAAGGCCGCTGAATACATGGCCCGGCATCGGATCGGCTCCCTGCTGGTGGAGGACGCCAAGGGCATCGTCCGCGGGATCATTACGGACAAGGATTTGCGGTCCAAGGTGGTGGCCAAGGGGCTGGAATATCGCACGCCGCTTCGGGAGATCATGAGTTCACCGGTGCGGACCATCCCCGCGGACGCAGTCTGCTTCGACGCCCTGCTGGCCATGATGACCCACCAGATTCACCACCTGGCCGTGGAGGACGGCGGCAAGATCGTCGGCGTGGTCACCAGCCACGACATCATGGTGCTCCAAGGCCAGTCGCCGTTGTACCTGTTTCGGGAAATTCTGGGTCAGCGCACATTCGAGGGCATACACGAGGTTTCCAGGCATGTTCCCCAGGTGGTCCGGCCGCTGATCGAGGAAGGCGGCAAGGCTGACAATATCACCCGGGTAATCACGGTGCTCAACGACCTGATCCTGGATCGCCTGCTGACCCTGCTCCAGGAGCAGCTCGGTCCGCCACCGCTGCCGTTTTGCTGGATGCTCATGGGCAGCGAGGGCCGCAAGGAGCAGACCTTTCGCACGGACCAGGACAACGCCCTGGTGTACGCCGATCCCAGGGACGACCAGGAAGCCCAGCGGGCCGAGGCGTATTTTTCCAGGTTCGCGGAGGAGGCCATCGAACATCTGGTCAAGTGCGGCTTCCCCCGGTGCCTGGGGGACATCATGGCCTCCAACCCCAAGTGGCGTTTGCCGTACTCCGGGTGGCGGGCCAACTTCGACCGCTGGGTCAGCGTACCTGAGCCCCAGGAAGTGTTGCACTCCACGATCTTTTTCGATTTTCGGCCCGGCTACGGCGACAAGGCCCTGGCCGAGCGGCTGCGCGACCATCTGACCAAGACCTTGCAGGGCAAGGAGCTGTTTTTTCGCCATCTGGCCCAGGACTGCTTCACCTCCCGCCCCCCGCTCTCGTTTTTCCGCAACTTCATCGTGGAGCGCGACGGGGAGCACAAAAACCGGCTGGATCTCAAGGCCAGAGGCCTTGTTCCCTTCTGGGACTTCGCCAGGCTGATGGCCCTGCGTCACGGCAGCCAGGAGACGAACACCCTGCGCCGCCTCAAGGCCGTGGCCGACGGTGGACACATTCCCGAGGAACTCTACCGCAAGTCCCGAGAGGCCTATGAACTCATGATGCAACTCCGCTTGGTGCATCAATTGAAGTTGCTGGAGGGAGGCAAGACCCCGAACAACTTCGTCGATCCGGCTGAATTGTCCGACCTGGAAAAGCAAACCTTGAAAGGCGCATTTTCGGTGATCACCAGTCTGCAGAACTTCTTGAAGTCGGCCTTCATGCTCAACGTCTAACCTGCCGTAATGCATATGCTGACCATGACCCATCCATTGCAAAGCCTTTTCTCCTGGTGGCCTTCGTTGCCATGGGGCCGCCGGGACGAACATGCCCTGCTCAAGGCCAACCGCGAGTATTTTGCCGCTTTCAGCCAGGACAAGCCCCTGACGGAGTACGAGTTCGTGGTTTTTGACACGGAATTGACCGGCTTGAACGAGCGACGGGACGAGGTCGTGTCCATCGGCGCGGTGCGGATCCGGGAAATGCGCATCGATCTGCAGAACTGCTTTTACACCTGTATTCAACCGGATCAATATGTTCCCAAAAGCAGCACCCTGATTCACCGGATCACCCCGTGTCAGACCGAAGAGGCTCCCAAGCTGGAGACCGTGCTTCCGGAATTCGTCTCGTTCTGCGGGCAGGCCCTGCTGGTGGGGCACAACATCGGGCTGGACATCGGTTTCGTGAACCGGGCCTTGAAGAAACATTTGGGCGGGGCCCTGCACAACCCCTGCCTGGATACCATGCGCCTGGCCATGCTGTACAAGGAGTCGCAGTGGGAGAACTACTACGACCGCTACAACCTCAACGTTTCCTATACCCTGACCGACCTGAGCAAGGAATACGGCCTGCCCCTGTTCGACGAGCACAACGCCCTGCAGGACGCCATGCAGACCGCGTACCTGTTTTTGTTCTTCGTGCACAAGCTACACGGCGGGAAGATCAAGACGCTGCGGGATTTGTATGTGGCCGGAAGGAATTGGCGCTGGATATAGATCGGTATCGAAATCGTGATCAAAATCGAGGGATGGTTCGTTTTGCCGGAAAAATTGGTTGACACTTCCGAGTACGGTTGTTCATGCCTCGGCCGGAGGGGCGACCGGCCGGTCGCCCTTCTACACCGAACGGATGGCCAGAAGGAAGACGTTGGGATTTGTCAACCAATTCTGAACCATCCCTCTAGAAGAGAACAAATTTGCCCTGGCGGCACCCTGCAAAGGAATGGGCAATGGGGTCCATTTCAAGCAGTTTAAGATAGACAACCTGAATCCTTGGGAGGGGAGCATGAAGACACGAATGGATGAGTATTGGGGGAAGAACTTGCGATTGATCGCCATTCTTCTGGGGATTTGGGCCGTCGTAGGCTATGTGTTCGGGATACTTCTGGTGAACCCGCTGAACAATTTCAGTCTGGGGGGATTTCCGCTGGGCTTCTGGTTCGCCCAGCAGGGGTCGATTTACGTCTTCGTCGTTCTGATTTTCGTCTACTGCTACCTGATGAACAAGATGGACAAGGAATACGACGTTCAAGAGTAGCG
>SKYX01000397.1 GCA_007127655.1 Desulfonatronum sp. | reverse complement strand
CAACATGAACCCGGTCGCGGAAAAGCTTTGCGGCTGGTCCTTGGCTGAGGCCACAGGCCAGCCGTTGAACGAAGTGTTCCGCATCATCAACTCCCGGACCCGGGAGGTCGCGGAGAATCCCGTACATCAGGTGATTCATTCCGGCCAGGTTGTGGGGCTGGCCAATCACACCCTGCTGCTCTCCAGGGACGGCTTGGAATACCAGATCGCCGACAGCGCGGCCCCCATCCGCGACCGCCAGGGTCAGATCACCGGCGTGGTGCTGGTGTTCCGGGATGTGACTGACGAGTATGCCGCGGAAGAGCTGTTGCGACAAAGCGAACAACGCTACCGGGAAATTTTTGACGCCACTTCAGACGCCATCTTCATTGACAACGCCGGGACCGGACAAATGCTGGACGTGAATGAGGCCATGCTCAAAATGTATGGATATGCGTCCAAGGAAGAGGTGCTGGCCGGCAACATCGGCGATCTCAGTGCCTCTACCGCCTCCTTCGACGAAGCTGCGGCCCAGGAGCGGCTAAAGGCCGCTGTGTCCGGGAGCCCCCAGCAGTTCGAATGGCTGGCAAAGCGCCGCGATGGCACGGTGTTTCCCGTGGAGGTTTCGCTGCGTCGCTCCAGTATCGGTGGTCAGGATCGGGTTATTGCCGTGGTGCGGGATATTTCCGAGCGCAAACAGGCCGAGGCGGAACGGGAGAAAATGCAGGTCCAGCTCTTCCAGGCGCAGAAGATGGAGTCCGTGGGTATCCTGGCTGGGGGGGTGGCCCATGACTTCAATAATCTGCTTCAAACCATGGGGGGCAATATCGAGCTGCTGCTTGCGGGCAAGGCCGACGACCATCCAGACGTCGGTCGCTTGCGAGCCGCGCTGAAATCCATTGAACGGGCCGCCCAGTTGGTCAAGCAATTGCTTCTGTTCAGTCGTAAGGAGGGCGCATCCCGGGTGCCGGTGGGCCTGAACCGGGAAGTGGAAGGCGTGACGGACATGCTGCGGCGGACCATCCCCAAGATGGTCGCCGTGGAGACGCGCCTTGATCCTGAACTTTGGCCCCTGTTGGCCGATCCGGTGCAGATCGAACAGGTGCTGCTCAATCTGGCGAACAACGCGGTGGACGCCATGCCGGACGGAGGAACGTTTCTCATCGAAACCAGCAACGTGGTTCTGGACGATGTCTTTGTCCGGATGCATCCCGGCTCCGAGCCCGGGCCTCATGTGCTGCTGGCCGTCACGGATACGGGCCAGGGCATGGACAAGAAAACCCTGATTCACGTCTTCGACCCCTTTTTCACCACCAAGACCGTGGGGAAGGGGACCGGGCTGGGGTTGGCCTCGGTATACGGCATCGTCAAGAACCACGGTGGTTCCATCCAATGCTACAGCGAGCCAGGGCAGGGAACCGTGTTCAAAATCTACCTGCCCGCGGCGGATGGACATGTGCCGGAAGAGCTGGCTGAGTCCAAAAAACTGCTTCCTGAAAGCCATGGTGAAGCGAAAACCATTCTGGTTGTGGACGACGAGCCGGAAATTCGGGCATTGACACGGGAAGTCCTGAAAGTGCTGGGGTACAAGGTGAAAAGCGCGGTCAGCGGGGAAGAAGCCCTGGAGGCATACCGCCTGGAGGGGGAGAAGATCGATTTGGTGTTGCTGGACCTGAACATGCCCGGCATGGGCGGGCACAGATGCCTGCAGGAACTGCTGCGCGTCGACCCGTTGGTCAACGTGGTGATCGCCAGCGGCTATTCCGCGGAAGGACACGGTCGACAATCTTTGTCCGTCGGCGCCAAGGGCTTTCTTGGCAAGCCGTATCAATTGCGGGATTTGGAGCGAGTGGTTCGGGAGGTACTGGAGCTGTGAGCCCGGCGCGGACGTTTTGGGGGACCGGCCAGGGTGTTGTTTCTTCCAGGCAGGCGCAGCGTCCGATGTCGATCGGGAACATTGCCTGGCGTGTAAGCTGTGACGAGCTTGAATCATGAGTCTTCTCAGGGAGCCGCTTCCAGCTATGGTGGTGCTGTCCGTGTTCAGCTCCCGGTGGGGTGATTTTTGGCCCGGGCTGCGCGACGACCTGGAGGTTTTTTTGGGGCCGATGGAAAGTATGGGAGCGCCCTTGCCCTTCACGGCAACGACGTATTACCAGGCGGAGTTCGGAGCGCCCTTGGAGCGCCGGTTGCTCGGGTTCGCCCAGGTTGTTCCGCAGGATCGACTGCGGGAGATCAAGTTGTGGGCCCATGAACTGGAACAACGTCATGTTCGGGATGGAAAGCGCCTGTTCAATCTCGACCCGGGGCTGCTGACCCAGGAGCGGTTTGTGCTGGCCACAGGGAAGAATTTCACTCATCGCATTTACCTCGGACAGGGCGTTTTTGCCGATCTGACCCTGATTTTTCAAGGCGGACAGTGGCGCTCTTTGCCCTGGACCTTTCGGGATTACGCCGATCCAGCTTTGCAAGCCCAATTGACCGCCCTGCGCCATGCTTATCGGGTAAAGTTGGGCGTTTGTACCGCCTGATCGGGCCGGGACGTTCCCGATGGTTGCATTGACACCGGTCGTCTTCCGGGAGAAAATGTCCTTTTTTCATCAAAACGTGTAACTACTCAGTAAATCCTGAGTTGAGCTCATTTCCGACGCTGGATTCCCGCCTTCGCGGGAATGACGTGATTTCCATGCCGCCTCCCAATCAGTCATACCCGCGAAGGCGGGTATCCAGGCCGTGTTTCCTCGGATGAGCTGAATAGTTACCAAAACGCAAGGCGGAACACGGTATATGCAAGAGATTCGCAAAGCCGCGACGGAGCGGACGACCAAGGAAACATCCATCAAGCTGGAACTGGTCCTGGACGGTTCCGGGGCGACCCACATCCAGACCGGCGTCGGTTTCGCCGACCACATGCTGCATCTGTTGGCCTTTTGGGCGGACTTCGATCTGAATCTGACCTGCGCCGGGGACCTGCACATCGACGCCCACCATAGCCTGGAAGACGTGGGCCTGACCCTGGGCCGGGCTCTCGCCGAGGCTCTGGGCGACAAGGCCGGGATCGTCCGCCTGGGCTCAGCCGTGGTCCCCATGGACGAGGCCTTGGTGGAAGTCGTGGTGGACCTCTCGGGCAGGCCGTATCTTGTGTACGACGACGAGCCGCTGCCTGCCCTGATCGCCGGAGAGGAAAAGGACGTCTGGAGGGAGTTTTTCAAATCCCTGGCCCAGGAGGCCCGCATGAACCTGCATGTTCAGTATCGCTACGGCCGCAACGGCCACCATTTCGTGGAAGGGGCGTTCAAGGCCCTTGGCATGGCCCTGCGTCAAGCCGTTTCCAGGACCCGTACCGGTGTGCCGAGCACCAAAGGAAGTTGTTGATATGTTGAGTCGTTTTTCGCTGATTCCGTATCTATTCTGCGTGATTTTGCTTCTGGCCGGATGCGCTCCCAAGCCCGCCGGAACGCCGCTGCCCTCCCAGGCCACGGTGGGAGTGGCCGGATTCCATCAGCCTCATCAGGGATGGCAGATGGTTACCAGCACCCGCGCGGACAAATCGGTCACGCTTTCGTCCGATTTGTTGGAAGAACTGGACGGTATGCTGGCCGACCTTTTGCGGGCCAAGGAGGATCGGCCGTTTCTTGGAACCGAGTCCACCAGGCAATGCCAAGAACTGGTATTGTCCCGAATGGGCGCGGAGCAGGCCGGTGTTTCCGGGTTGCGCTATTGGATGGAAGTCGGCCAATGCGTTCAGACCGATTATCTCTTGATTCCCCAGGTGCTGGAGTGGAAGGAGCGTGAAGGCGGCGAGTGGGGCGTGACCGAGCCGGGCATGGTCGTGATGGAACTGACCCTGCTGGACATCCAAAACAGGTACGTCGCGGCTCGCTTCCAGTACGACGAGCGGCAGCGCTCATTGAGCGAAGACCTGTTGCAGGCTGACAAATTTTTTCGGCGTGGAGGCAAGTGGCTGCCCGCCAAGGAACTGATTCGCGACGGGCTGCGTGAAGGACTGCGGGAGATGGGTTTATGATTCTTTTTCCCGCGGTGGATATCAAGAACGGACAATGCGTCAGGCTGCGCCAGGGCCGGGCGGACGACATCACGGTTTTTTCTCCGGACCCGGCGGCCATGGCCCGGCACTGGGCGGAGCTGGGCGCGGCCTGGCTGCATCTGGTGGACCTGGACGGGGCGTTTGACGGTCTGCCGGTTAATTTCGAACTGATCAATCGAATTTGCACCGAGGTCTCGGTCCCGGTGCAGCTCGGCGGCGGGATTCGCGACATGACGACCGCGAAGCGCTACCTGGAAGCCGGGGTCCGGCGGCTGATCATCGGCACCATGGCCCTGGAAGAGCCCGAAGCTTTCGGGGAACTCTGCGCGGCCTTGCCCGGAAGGATCGGCGTGTCCCTGGACGCCGTGGACGGGGTGCTGAAGACCAAGGGCTGGGTGGCGGACAGCGGTCTGACCATGGACCAGGTCCTGCCCCGGTTGGAAGAGCAGGGTGCGGCTTTCCTTATTTACACGGACATCAGCCGGGACGGGATGCACAGCGGCGTAAACCTCCCGGCCATGGAACAGCTCGTCCGGAGTACCGCCATTCCAGTCATCGCAGCGGGGGGGGTGACCAGGTTGGAAGATATTCAGGTACTGCACCCGCTCTCCGATCAAGGCCTGGAAGGGATCATCACCGGTCGGGCCATCTACGAGGGCACTCTGGATTTTCCGGAAGCCCTGGCCTGGATCGCGGGCCGAAAAACAAATGACGAAAACGCACAAGGAGGCGCGAGATGACGACGATCAAGGTGACGGGCATGTCCTGCCAGCATTGCGTGAACGCGGTGACCAAGGCTCTCAGCGGTATTGAGGGGATTCAGGATGTTCAGGTTTTTCTGGACAAGGGTGAGGCCCAGTTTATGGAAGCCAAGCCGGTCTCCAAGGAGGTCATCCGGGAGGCTTTGAAGAAGGCTGGGCACGACCTGGGTTGATTTGATGTCGAGCGTTGCATTTTTCGCTGGTTGTCGGTAGTGAAAATTATCCGGTCATCGGGTGATTGTCGCCCACGGCCATTTGTCTCAGATCTTCAAAGGAGGTACAAGGAATGAAGCGATTTTTCAAAGGCATTCTCGGCGTTTGGCTCGTTGCCATGGTGTTTTGTCTGGCCCTCAACGTTTCCACGGTCGAGGCCCAGCCCAAGATCAACATCAACGAGGCTCCGGTCGAATTGTTGCAGACATTGCCGGGAATTGGCCCCGCTCTTGCTCAACGCATTATTGAATATCGCGAGCAGACCCCATTTGAAGCTCCTGAAGACATTATGAACGTGAGCGGCATCGGCGAGGCGACATTCGAGAAAATGAAGGACCTCATCACCGTAGATTGATGTATTGATCTTTTTGCCTCGCGCATCGCAAGCTGCGAGAGGTTCCAAAAAAAGCCCGGGCAATGGTTCATTGCCCGGGCTTTTTTGGTGCGTTTCAGCCTGGTCGTGATCAGCCGGCAAAGGCCTTTTCAAAGTTCGGCACGACCTGCTTCTTGCGGCTCATGACGCCGTCCAGCCAGACCTTGTGGCCTTCGGGGGCCTTGCCGAAGGCTTTCTGGACAACGGACGGATCATCGGAAGCAATGAGCATTTCTGTGCCTTCCTTCATGATGTCGGTGAGCAGCAGAAAGACGCTGTGGTTGCCTTTTTCGGCCTTGACCTTCTGGATATCCTCGTACAGGGCGTCCTTGACGCCGTCCAGCAGGGACAGGTCCACGACCTCCAACTGGCCGATGCCGACCTTGGTGCCGCTCATGTTGAAATCTTTGTAGTCCCGGAAAACCAGTTCCCGGATCGGTGTGCCTTCAACCGCGGACTTGACCTTGAACATTTCCAGGCCCAGGGCTTTGGAGTCGGCCACGCCGGCGATCTTGGCCAGGGCGTCCGCGGCTTCGACGTCCTTGGGAGTACAGGTGGCGGACTTGAAGATGACCGTGTCGCTGACAATGGCGCAGAGCATGATTCCGGCGATGCTTTT
>SKYX01000325.1 GCA_007127655.1 Desulfonatronum sp. | reverse complement strand
CGCTGCGCGTTCGTCCTGAAGGGCCAAAAGGGCATGAAGGCAAGGTCGAACTGAATCCGGAACTGTGCGTCGGCTGCGGGGCCTGTCTGCATGTCTGCCGGGAAAAATGCCTGGCCGTGGATTGGAAAACCGACGTGACGGCGTTCGTGGAACGGATGATGGAGTATGCCGCGGCGGTGCTCCGGGCCATGGAGAAGCCGCAGCGTCCCTCTCCGGCCTGCGTTCACGTCAGCTTCGTGACCCAGGTCACGCCCCAATGCGACTGCGCCGGATACAGCGACAAGCCCGTGTGTCCGGACATCGGGGTTCTGGTTTCCCGTGACCCGGTGGCCCTGGACCAGGCCTGCCTGGACATGGTCAACGCGGCCCCCCCCCTGCACCCCAGCCACCTTCCGCCGGACATCCGGCCCGGGGACGACAAGTTCCGGGCTATGCACCCCCATGTTCCGGAGGGTTACGGCTTGGCATACGCCGAGAGCCTGGGCATCGGAACGCGAAGCTATGTCGTGCGGGAGATTTGACGTGGCAGATTGGCCCATCACCAAATCGAAATCGTGATCGAAATCGAAATTGAAATCGGAAAATCCTGTGCACCACGCGATTAGGCAACTCCCTGAAAATATCGTAACAGTTTTTGGGGTGGGAAGTGGGAAGTCTGCCTGGACGACGCACACCGTGTTTCTGAACCCCGGAGGGGTGACAGCTTTTTAGTCCTGGGCAATATGGGAAAAATTGGACGGTCGCCGTACCCTCAGTTTGTAATTCTATTTTCCGGGAGTTGCCTTACGCCATTTTTTTGATATGTCTTTCGATCACGATTTCGATTTCGATACCGATTCGGATAGCGCGTGAGGATCGAGAGCACGTCTGCCCTGAATCGAACATGCAGAGAAATGGACAATGAGGCATATTGAGCATATAATACGCTGTTGTTACTTCGAAACGATGTCGACTCCCACCCATTGACAGTGGGATGATCCTTATTAAATTTCAACCCCCGGGAGGAATCATGGGACGCCATAAGAAAATCGAACGGAAAAAAGAACTGGATCGCCGCCGCCAACGTCGCGAGAAGCGCATGAAGCAGCGCATCCGGGAGGCCAAGGAGGCGAAGTAGCCGCCGGCCGTCAACATTTCCATTTTATCAAGGAGAGCGGAAGTTATGCCGATATATGAGTATCGCTGTCAGGAGTGTCAGCAAATCTTCGAGCAGTGGCAGAAGGATTACAGCGATCAGGATAAACCCTGTCCTGTCTGTGGCTCTCGATCCCAGCGTCTGATTTCCAACACGTCCTTTGTTCTGAAGGGATCGGGCTGGTATGTCACGGATTACTGTAAGAACGCGGCAGCTTCCGGAGGCAACGGCAAGAAGACGGAGAGCACGGAAGCCAAGGCGGATGCGCCGGCCAAGGAAGCTGTGACCAAAGCAGCGGACCCTGCGCCCTCGACGTCCGGCTCCAGCGCGCCTGCCGCCGACTAAATTTGTGTGGAAAGGCAGCCTGAAGAGGCTGCCTTTTTTGCGACAAAGGACGGAACATGATCGAGCGTTACACCCGCCCGGAAATGGGGCGGCTCTGGACCCTGGAGGCGCGCTTCCAGGTCTGGCTGGAGGTGGAGCTGGCCGTTTGCGAGGGCTGGCATGAACTCGGCCACATCCCGGATGAGGACATCCGCAATATCCGGGAGCGAGCCGGTTTCGACCTGGAACGCATCCTGGAGATCGAAGAGCGTACCCGGCACGACGTGATTGCTTTCCTCACCGCGGTGGAGGAGAAGACCGGGCCTTCGGCCAGGTACATTCACCTGGGATGCACTTCATCGGACATCGTGGATACGGCCAACGCCCTGCTCTTGGTGCGGGCCGGGCAGATTATCGCCGCTGGCCTGGATCGACTTTTGGCGGTTCTGCGCGATGCCGCGGAAAAATACAAACTGCTCCCGGCCATGGGCCGCACCCACGGCATCCACGCCGAACCGATTACTCTGGGGCTGAAGTTCGCCGGGTTTTACGCCGAATTCGACCGCCATCGCAGGCGCTGGAATGACGCCGTGGAAAACATCCGCTTTGGCAAGATCTCCGGGGCCGTGGGCACCTACGCCCATCTGGAGCCGCGCTTGGAAGCCGCGGCGTGCGAACGACTGGGGCTAAACGTGGACCCTATCTCCACGCAGATCATCCAGCGCGACCGCCATGCCCAGTATTTCACCACCCTGGCCATCATTGCCGGCGGCATTGAGCGGCTGTGCGTGGAACTGCGGCACTTGCAGCGCACCGAGGTCCGTGAGCTGGAGGAGGGGTTCGGCAAGGGCCAGAAGGGCTCGTCAGCCATGCCACACAAAAAAAACCCCATTTCCGCGGAAAACCTGACCGGTCTGGCCCGGCTGCTACGAGGCAACGCCCAGGCAGCCTTGGAGAACATGGCCCTCTGGCATGAGCGGGACATCAGCCATTCCTCGGTGGAGCGGGTGATCATGCCGGATTCCACCATCCTCATGGACTACATGCTGCACCGGCTCACCGGGCTGCTTTCCGGAATCCGGGTGCATGAAGACAATGTCGCGCGGAACCTGGGGGCCTCCCAGGGCCTTTTCTTTTCCCAGCGCATTCTTTTGGCTTTGGTGGATAAAGGGCTGCAGCGCCAGGAAGCCTACGAACTGGTCCAGAGCCTGGCCATGCGGGCCTGGGAGGACAAAACGCCCTTCGAGGACTTGGTCCGGGCCAGCGACGGAGTCTCGTCCCGGCTTTCGTCGGAGATATTGGACGACCTCTTTGACCTGAACTACTTTTTTCGGCATGTAGACCTCATTTATGATCGAGTCTTTGTCTAGCTGTCCGTTGAAAAACTCCCAATTGCGGCGTTGCTGCAAAAAGTTCAAACTCTCACATATGAATAAATACGCTTCGACCTTGATTCGATTGCCAGGACGGCAAATCGAAAATGTGGTGAAGCCACAGCCCGTGAGGGTCGGACACAGGACGTGTCCGGTAACTTTTTTTGCTCCTTGCACTTGGGGTTTTTGAGCGAACAGCAAGATAGGGATTTTCATCACACAGTTAGGAGAGAGTCGTGAACGAATGGCGCAAACAACTGGCCACACTGCTGATGGCCAAATCCTATCTGGAAAAGGACGTTGTCCTGACCTCCGGCAAGCGCAGCAACTATTACTTCGACTGCAAGCAAACGGCTTTACATCCGGAAGGAGCCTTCCTGATTGGCAGCCTTTTCGCCCAGATGCTGCAAACGGAACCCATTGACGGGGTCGCCGGGATGACCCTGGGTGCTGATCCGCTGGTCACCGCCACCTCCCTGGTCGCCCGGGCTGAAGGGCTTTCCTGGCCGGCCATGATCGTGCGCAAGGAAGCCAAGGGGCACGGTACGGCCAGCTACCTGGAAGGCTTGGCCAATTTTCAACCCGGCGACCGGGTGGCCGTGTTGGAGGACGTGGCCACCACCGGGGGCAGTGCGCTCAAGGCCTGTCATCGGCTGACCGATGCCGGGTTCATTGTGCATCGGGTCTGTTGTATTCTGGACCGCGAGGAAGGCGCCGCCGAGGCCCTTGCCGCGGCCGACATTCCCTTCACCGCCCTTTACACACGGAGCCAGTTGCTGCATGAGGCCGACACATAGTTGGTTCGTCCTGATTTTTTTGTTCGGCGTCGCACTTTTGCAGCCCGGATGCCAGGGGCGTTCGGTCAGTGAACTGCTCTGGCCGGACCTGCATGACGCCTATTTCCAGTTGACCAAATCCTGGAGCCGATCCGGGGTGGTCCGGGACGGCCTGGAGACGGAAACCCGTGTCGTGGCTCTGCTTGAATCCGCAACTTGGCGGAAAGCCTATGTTAGGCGGTATTCGGAAGTTTTTGAACTGACCGAGGAGGAGACCCGGAAAATGCTGGCCGACCAAATGCAAGCGGCGGACGAGTACACGGACTTCGTCGTGGCCGTGGCCAGCACCTATTCTGACGACGCTCGCCTGACCCATCGCCTGACCCAGTGGCGGGTGCTGTTGCGCCAATCTCCGGATCAAACCGCCCAGCCTCTGGAAATCCGCCACATGGATGTCCATCCGTCCCAACTTCAGGCTTTCTATCCACACCATCACCCCTGGCAACGGTACTACAAAGTCCGGTTTCCGAAAACGGACGCCCCCATCGAACTGCTTTTCACCGGCCCAGCCGGTGGTTTTTCCCTGGAGTGGGAGGAAAGCGACTGGTGATCGATCCTTTTGCGGCGGCGACGTAGAGGCGAGGACACCCAACACCGACGAGGTTTTGCGTGGGCAAGGACGACAAGCTCAGTCTGATCATCATGCGCGACGATACCCGGGTTCGCCGGTATCGGCTCCGCGTGGCGTGGTTCAGATTTTTTCTCTACCTGCAAATCGTCCTGATTCTCGGGGCCGTGGGCGGCTCTTACGCCGGGATCGTCTACTGGGGACAGCACCTTGAACTGGTGAACGCCAACAAGGATCTGCGAGCCCAGCTGTCCGACCAGTCCATCCAGCTGGAACGACTTCAGAATATTCAGGAAATCCTCAAGACCAACGATCCGGAGGAAATCCATTCCCTGTTCAGCACGGTGACCAAGGAACGCCAGAGCCTGCCGCAGGTTGTCAACCTCCAGAAAATCTTCGTGGCCAAGGACCTGCAAGTGGCCGGAGTTACCAATTTGCAGCTCAAAAAAGCCGGAGAGGATCTGCGCATCAATTTTGAGCTGAACAATCTCGCCGAGGGAACCTTGTCCGGGGAGGTCAAGGTCTATTTCATCACCCAGGAAGCCTCGGTCCTCGAAGCCCAGGGTGAAGAAAGCGAGTTGGCCTTTACGATCCAACGCTTTCGTCGCGTCAATTCGTTGTTGAAGGTTCCTTCCGGCTTGGACCTGGACACGATTTTCGCTATCCGAGTGGTTATTTTCGGTAATGACGACGAAGAAGTTTTTACTCAAACGTACCCAGTTGCTAATATCCTGACGAGCTGAATTTCTTGACAGGGTACTCGAAAGTCCATATAGTGCTTCGTTTTCAAGGGTCGTTAACTCAGTCGGTAGAGTATCTGCCTTTTAAGCAGAGAGTCGAAGGTTCGAGTCCTTCACGACCCACCAAACACGTCCCCATCGTCTAGTGGCCTAGGACGCTGGCCTCTCACGCCGGTAACAGGGGTTCAAATCCCCTTGGGGACGCCAAGGAATATCAAAGGGTTGCAAGCAATCATGCTTGCAACCCTTTTTTCTTCCCTATTCCCAGTTGCCGTCCATTGTGTCGGCCTGGGGATAAGCGACCACTGGGTAGTCGCCCCGTTGATGCGCTCGTTTTCGACGAACTGCTGACTAACCTGTGTGACCGCGCTGCCGGAAGAACCCCTCCCTCCGCGTCATGGCCAGCGCCATGTACGGATTCGCGAATATAGTCAGCCTGGGCATCCTGATCTGCTGGCTGATCAACATCAGCCCGGAGCGCAGCCGCGAAATTACGTCCCTGGGGCCGTGCTCGATCCTCTCCGGTGTTCTGGCCACCCTGGTGACCGGGACCGTGGTCGACACCCTGAATCGACCCATACTTCCAGCTATATACGACATTTTTTACGTCATGAAGCAGCCTTCCTTGAACCTCTGGTCTTCGTATCATGAGAATCGTAAATGGGAACGAGTATGTGGCTACAGCTCCGGCCTTTTTTCTGTCTGAATTGCCTATCAGTCCGTTGAAAAACTCCCAGTTGCTGCGTCGCCGCATAAAGTTCAAACTCTCACGTATGAATAAATACGCTTCGACCTTGATTCGATTGCCAGGACGGCAAATCGAAAATGTGGCGAAGCCAGAGTCCGTAAGGGCCGGACACAGGACGTGTCCGGTAGCTTTTTTTGCTCCTTGCACTTATGGTTTATGAGCGAACAGCAAGATAGGGATTTTCGTGACACAGTTAGGAGAGAGTCGTGAACGAATGGCGCAAACAAATGGCCACACTGCTGATGGCCAAATCCTATCTGGAAAAGG
>SKYX01000249.1 GCA_007127655.1 Desulfonatronum sp. | reverse complement strand
CTTCGGCGGCTTCAGGGGCCGGTTGCCCCTCCCCGGAGCGTTCGGCAGCGCAACGAGAACAAGGAACGCGTACCAGGCGCTGGCTGACGATGCTGACCAGGGTTTCGGCCATGGTCAGCGGATCGATGTCAAAGGTGCGCAGCCGGGCCAGGACCCCGGCGGCCGTGGTGGCATGCACGGTTGTCAGCACCAGATGGCCGGTCAGGGCCGCGGTCATGGCCGTGCGGGCCGTGGCCGTGTCCCGGATTTCCCCAACCAGGATGACGTCCGGGTCGTGGCGCAGGAACTGGCGCATGGCCTTTTCAAAGGTGTACCCGGCCTCGGTGTTCACCTGGGTCTGGCGGGCCATGGGCACCACGTGTTCGATGGGGTTTTCCACGGTGAGCACCTTCAGGGAGGTCAAATCCAGGGAGCACAAACCGGCGACCATGGTCGTGGACTTGCCCGCTCCGGTGGGTCCGGCCAGGATGACCACTCCCGCCGGCTCGCGAAAGGCCGTTTCCAGGCGTTGCCGATCCTCGGGGAAAAAGCCCAGGGAGGCCAGGGTAAAGGCGGTCCTCCGCTTGGGCAGCAGCCGAAGGACCACGTCCTCGCCGTAGGGAGTGGCCACGGTGGACACCCGGACATCATAGCCCTTTCCGAACAGTTCCACGGTAAACCGCCCGTCCTGGGGCAGGCGCTGCTCCCCCATGTCCATCCCGGCCTTGAACTTCAGGGCGTTGATCATCCGGTACAGCTCGGCGGGCAGATGCAGGCGCTGGCGCAGAATGCCGTCCAGGCGCAGGGCAACCCCGATGCCGCTGGGCATGGGCTGGAAATGGACGTCCGTGGCCTGGCTGGTGGCGGCTAGGTGCAAAATGGCGTTGATGCACTCGTCCGGAGCCCGTGTCTGGCTCACGTCCTCGGCCAGGGCCTGGATTTCCCGGCGCAAAACGTCGTCCAGCGTCGCTTTTCTGAAGGCCACATGCTCGGCCAGCACGTCCTCGAACAGGGACCGGGGGGTCAGGGCATAGGGCGGCAGGCGCGGATAGGCCGCTGCCAGGGCTTCGCGCCGCCGCTCGTCCAGGAGTTCCGGCCCGACCACCGCTGACTTGCCGTTGATCCGCACCGGAGCCAGCCCCAGGGAGAGACACCGCCCAGCGCCCAGGCGCTCCACTCCCTCCAGATCCAGCATCTCCGGGACCAACTGAACCACCGGAACCCCCTGCTGACGGCCCAGCATGGCGTACACATCGCTTTCAGCCACCAACCCCAGAGACGACAAAACCTCCCCGATCCGCTGCCGGGTGGCCTCCTGAACCACCAGAGCATAGGCGATATGCGACGTCCGGGCCAACCCGGCGTCCACCAGCATTTCACCCAGTTTGCGTCGTGGTTCGGTGGTCATGGTGGATGGTTCCGGAGTGTTTGGAGGTATGTTATTTGGGAAGTAACGGGGAAAAGGAAAGGAAACCGCCCGCTCCGCTCAAGGCTCAAAGGCCGCCAGGAAGAGATTTCGGCTTCCGCTGGAAAGATGCGGAAGCCAAAAGACTCGCCGCCTATCAGCGTTTCTGATTACTCCCCCGCAGGGAGGGGTAATGTGTTTGGAAAGCAGCTCTTTCCCTGCTTTCCAAAATCTTTTCCTTGGCGTACCCCGTGCCTTGAGCAACCAATGGGAGCGGGCGGTTCCCCCTTTCTGCTTACTCAGGGCAATACACCGGCTCCGGCTGGCTCAACCCCGGTGCGGGGGTTTCCGCGTACACAGTGTCCGCGAAATATCGGTAATAATGGTTGGCCAGGGCCTGAGCTTGAGATTCGGTCAGGTCGCGTCCCAGTTCCAGGACAAAGCCGCCCTGTCCTTCGCCGCCCCGCCCGACGACACAGACATCCAGCCCCACATCCCGGACCATATCCGCCATGCGCCGGGCATCCTCGATCCGGGCCGGGGCGTCCACGGTCAGCGTGGAGCCGGCTTCCAGAAGCTCTGGCTTTCCGCCTGCATTGGCAATCATGGCCAGGGTGCTCTCCGCCCTTCCCACGGCCCGCTCGCCCAGCAGGGACGAGGCCCCGCCCTGCCCGATGAACCATCCCAACAACAAGGCCGCCACGGCCGTCAAAATCGTGCCCAAGCCCCGAACACCTGCCAAACCGGTCCGCCGCGCTCGTTTCTTTTCCGGACCGGGTTGTTTGCTCGGCCCCGAACGGCAGATCGCCAGATCCTGGATCGCGGCCCGCATGATCCGCTCGTCGATCACGTCCCGGCCCCGGGCCACCATGGCGTACAAACAGCGCTCCATGAGCAGGTTCACGGTTCGGGGATTGCCCAGGGAGGCTTGCCAGAGCAGATCCAGGGCCTGGCCTGAGGGCCGGATCTGGGAACCGGCCTGGGCCAGTTTGAATTCCACATAGCCGCCCGTCTCGGCCCTGGTCAACGACGGCAGGTCGGCGGCAATGCTGATCCGGCTGGCGAACTGGCGCAGCCGGGGAGTTTGCAACTCCTCGCGCAACTCCGGCTGGCCGCAGATCACCACCTGGACCAGCTTCACCCCGCCGGTCTCCAGGTTGGCCAGCATGCGCAGGGATTCCAGGGCCTCGAAGCCCAGGTGATGGGCCTCGTCCACCAGGATCACGCAATTGCGGCCCTTCTTGAATTGATGCAGGAAAAAGGTGTGCAGAACAATCAACAGATGCGACGTGGTCAAGCCGGGCCGCTGCTTCAAGCCAAAGTCCGCGCAGATGCTTTCCAGCAGTTCCCGCTTGTCCAGCAGGGAATTGACCACCATGGCCGAAACCATGCCCCGGGCCTTGAGCCGGGCCAGCAGGCGCAGCAACAAAGAGGATTTCCCAACACCTACCTCGCCGCTGAGCAGCAAAAACCCCTTACGGGTCTCCGCGCCGTAAACGATCAGCTCCATGATCCGGCGGGTGGCCGCGGTCTCGTAGTAGCTGTCCTGGTTGATGGCGATGGAAAATGGATTGAATTCCAGGCCCAGGGACGCCAGCAATCTGTCACCAGCCTCTTCCGGCCGTATGGATACCGTCGCTCGTTGTGCCTGTAGCATGCCTGTCCCGCCTGGATATGTTTCTTGAGAGGTCCACCGGCGGCAAACACTGCCGGTTTCCTCTTGATTTGCATATTCAGTGCCAGGGACAGCTCAATTCGAATGAAGCATAGCCCCGGAGAGGGCCAAGGCCTGTTGGCTGCCTGCTTCATCATCGGATCGTGCTCGACCGAAAACACCTTCCCACCGCCCTTATGGGCGCAACCCAATACATATTTGACAACTTCCAGTATTCACTTTATTTCCAAAGATCAGTAAATATACTGCGTAACGGAAACAAAACATGAACTGGTTTGAATTCGAAAAAAAAATGTTCGACCTTGGCTGTTTCAGCATTCATCAGGTCTACGCATGGCGGCCGGGGTTTGATCGCAATAATTTGGTCCGTTGGACGAAAAAGGGGCGCCTCGTGCATCTGCGGCGCGGATGGTACGCCTTTCCCGAATACAAAGATAAGCCGGAATTCGCCGAGTATATCGCCGGCAAAATCTACAACCCCTCCTACATCAGCCTGCACTCGGCACTCGCCTTCCATGGACTGATTCCCGAATCCGTGGTCCAGATTACCAGCGTCACATCGCTGAAAACCGCCTCGTTTACAAACGAATTCGGTGAGTACTCCTACAAAAGCGTCAAGAGCGATTTGATGTTCGGCTATTTCCGCCGCCCCATCGCAGACGCCCGGGCAACCCCCTATGCGACCAGGGAAAAGGCGCTGCTGGATCTGCTTTATCTGTATCCCTTCTATAATACCGAGCCCGAGCTTCTCGAACTGAGGATTGATCGGGACATGCTGGGTGAGAACTGGGACCAGCGGAAATGGATGGAGATGGGAAAACGCTTCCAATGCGCGCGTCTTGAAAAGCGGATGCAATTACTTGAAAAGGTGTATGCCTTATGATCACCATCGACCAGATCAAAAATTACTTTCCGGCCTCAATGGCTGAAAATGCCGTCTTTCATAAACACATTCTCAAAGAATATGTCCAGTTATTAACCCTGGATTATCTTTCCTCCACGGAGCACATCCGCAAAATGACCTTTATCGGAGGCACAAACTTGCGTCTGGCCAAGGGCATTGATCGTTTTTCCGAAGACCTGGATTTCGATTGCAAAACACTTACCGAAGAAGAGTTCATCCGGATGTCCGATGATGTTCTCACCTTCCTGCAACGGAGTGGATTCAACGTGGAGGCCAGTGCGCGAGAAAAGAGCGGGTTGATGGCGTTTCGACGCAGCCTGTTTTTCCCTGAGCTTCTGTTCAACCTGGGAATTTCCGGACATCGGGAGGCGCGTTTCCTGCTGAAAATCGAATCCCAGGATCAGCAGATACCCTATGAGCCCGACATGGAATACATCAAGGGGTGCGGTTTCTACTTCTTGTTTCCGGTTCCGTCCGAAGCAGTACTGTGCGCCATGAAGATTGCCGCCATGCTCGCCAGAGGCAAAGGACGAGATTATTACGATGTCATGTTCCTGTTGTCGCGGACAAAACCGGATTATCAGTTTCTTGCCAACCGCGTTGGTGTTCACAACCTTGCCGAATTCAAGGCTGCAGTTGACGTATCGCTGCAAACTGTTGATCTGCGGCAAAAACAAAAAGATTTCGAGCACCTTCTGTTTCACCGCGACAACAGTCGGCGCATCTTGCACTTTGCCGAGTTTATACAATCCCTGTAAAATCAGACATGCATGCTCTCACCTTGGCTGCCTGCTCCATCCTGCCTGAAAAGGAGACGTCGTAGAGCCGGTGGTTTCAACCACCGAAAAATCAAGCAGCACCGAAGTGCGGATGCGTCACTGCTCGGCGATCGCCTGCTGCAATGCTTCCTGCGCCCAGACATTCAAGCTCTTGCCTTCAGCCTTGGCGAGCATGGCGGCCTTGGCATGGATGCCGGGGTCGATGCGCAGCATGACCTTGCCCGAGTAGGGACGTTGCGGCGAGCGTTGCAATTTCTCGCAGGTGGCGAGGTAGTCGTCAACGGCTTCATGAAACGCGGTCTTCAATTCCTCGACCGAATCGCCGTGAAAACCCACAACGTCCCGAATGCCCGCGATATGCCCGACAAGGCATGCATCCTCATCGCTATACTCGATACACGCACAATATCCTTTGTAGTTCATCACATTCATGGTTGTACCCCCGCTTGGATCAAAAATTCCCTGGCATCTCGGACCTGATACGGCTTGGCTTCTTTCCTGGGATGCGGCCGGTGAAAGGTGGCCAAGGCCCCATTCAGTTCAAAGCGAACTCGCGATCCACTTCCTTCAATAACCTGGGCACCCAGGGCAGTAAACAAAGACTCGATCTTGCGCCATTCCAGATTTGACGGCGACGGCTTGGTAAAGACGGCGCACAAGGTTTTGCGATGCGAGCTGGTCATGGCCATGGTTGCTATCACCTCATGATAGCGGAATCAATGACCCAGCCCTCGTAACTGCGGAGGTTCGGAGGTTGTGGGAGCCGTACCAAGTTTTTTTTGGTTAACCCATGACAGGTGCTTTAACTGCGTACACCATCACAGAGAGGGAGGCTCTAGAGCCAGTGGTTTGACACCACCGGAAAGGAATGCGCATGGCAAATAGCAGGACCCTACAGAAGCGAGCAGGAACGCAGGGCCTCGGCGATTTTGGGGTTGGTCTTGGCCATCTCGCGCAGCATGGTCACCAGGCGGGTCAGGCGGGAACTCTGATCGTGGCCCAGTGGTCGCGCTCCACGTCCAGTTCGATGCGTTCCAGCCGGGCGATCATGGGCTTGAACATGGTCCGCCGGTCCCAGGCGATGTAGCCGAACAGGGCGATGATCAGGGCGATCAAGGCGCCGAACAGGGAAAGCATGGTGTTTTGTAGATCCGTGAACCGTTGATCAATAGAGGCAAAGCGTTGATCAATGGAGGCAAAGCGCTGCTCGTTGAACGCCTGCATGTCGCTCAGGCGCTTGTCCAGGTTCTTCTGGCCTTCCTCAAGACGGGTCAGG
>SKYX01000077.1 GCA_007127655.1 Desulfonatronum sp. | reverse complement strand
GTTGTCGTTCTGATCTAGTCGCGTCGAAACGTTCGTTGCTCCAAAACTTCTTCATGGGGCTGGGGTTGCTCCTGATACCAACGGCAAAATTCATACATGGCCAGATAGCGTTCATCGTTGTCCATCAGTCCCATGCACATGTCCAACACGGCTTTAGCGTAGATGTTGGAGTAATGCTCTTCCTTGCGTTGCTGCAAAAAACCCATGGCCATGGTCCGAGCGGTCTTGTCCGTGGTGTGTTTTCGCAGGTCCAGCGGATCGTTGGGTTTCTGAAACGGGTCCCACTTGTCGAACCCGAGCTTGGCGACATAGGTCTTGGCCCGGGGAGAAAGACTTTCGTAAATGGCCCGTTTCTGCTCTTGCTGTTCGTCTATTTCCGACATGGCTCGCAGCTCCCCGGATCACAATCGTTCGGACCGCATGAACAGCCGTCCTTTTTGACAGGACCGCAACCACCCGTTGAACTTCCTGATGGTGAACATCCGGATGGCGAACATCCGGAGGAGGAGCATCCGGACGATTTTTGCAGCCCCAAGTACTCATCGTCATACACCGTGAGCAGAGCCATGGACGGAGGGACAAGCATATCGGCCATCTGATTGTACTTTGTATTCAACGAGGCCACCAAATCCATGCTCAGCGCGGCCAGTGCCCGGTGGATCTTGTCCACATGGACCGTGGGATACGGAGCACCGGGTGAAAACTTGGACAGCGCGCACGTCCTGGCCTTGCCGGCGACTTCCTGCGGAATGCCGTACAGTCTGCAGGTAATGGGCCGGAATGCGTAAAGGTCGCAACGATCCTGGGCATTGAGCAGCGGACACCGAACCCGTTCGCGGGCCATGTCTTCCAAAATGGCATCCGTTTCTTCACCGGAGCGCTGCCGCTTGTGGGCCTGAAATTTCAATTTATAGGCCGCGCGATCCGCCTGGTCGGCCTTGGCCAGAATCTGGGCCTTGGTTTCCTTGGGCAACACACCGTGAAAATGGTGATTCAAGTACAAGGCTTCAATCAAGGGCAAGTCAAAAACGGCGTGGCAACAATCACTGCACCCCGTCGTGCAGGTCACGCAGTCTGCATGCTGGTCCTTGACCGTGGCGAAAACCTTGTCCACATCCTGCAAAAGCTGTTCGTATTTCTCGAAAAACGGTGAAAAATCAGGTGGCATGCCGTACTCCTAAAACGCCAAAAGGAGGGTGACCCTCCTTTTGGCAAAAACAAATGACAGTTATGAGAAAAAAGTCAGCGTCTAGACTTCCTCGACCGTGAGGGCGTTGGTTTCACAGACCTCGATGCAAGATTCACAGCCCAGACATTCTTCTTCATTCACGGCAACGGCCTTGCCGTCCTGAAGCTCATAGACTTCAACCGGGCAAACATCGACACACTCGCCGTCGCCGGTACACTTGTCGACATCAACAGTAATCTTCCAACCCATTTTCTACCTCCAGTTTGAATGAAATCTGCTCGGGATCAATTCCGTAAGCAGGTTGTGGTGCTTCGACGTCGAACACCCGACGCCACGGGCGAGGTCGTCCCGTATCCGGACGAAAAGCGCCCCCTCCTCAAAAGACAATCTAAATGACGCGCTGGTCGTGGCCCTGGCGCTGGAAATCCGAGCTCTCGGCACGCCCGTTGCCCTTCAGGAAAGCCGAACGACCAGCTATTCTTGAGACGTTTGGGCTGTGATGTCAAGAGCGTGAAGGGCAATTTTGAACAAGAATATTTTACCGATTCGCGGATGGGACCAATGGTGTTTCTCACCAGTCTCGGCCTTGGTTTCAAGCACTGAACTTTCCGGGCTGCCTGCCCAAAGAAAAGCCCGCCGCGGTTCAGGTATCGCGGCGGGCTTGCAGATTTGGATTCGAGAATGCGTCCGCTAGCGCCTACGACGCTGATTCCCTCTGCACCGCAAGGGCCACCTTGTATAGGACGGTCAGGATCAACAGCCCCACCGCGTATACGCCCACGGTAATAAAAAACTCGGGAATCGTCGGCCAGTATTCCGTGTGAACCTTGAAGGGGTTGGGAATGAATCCACCGATAACCATGCTCAGCCCCTTATCGATCCAGCCGGCGAAAACGACCATGACCAGGGCAATGGTCATGGTAATGGGATTGTTCCGGGTACTCGGGATGACCAGCAAGACAAGTGAAACGACACTCAGGAAGACAAAGTTCCACATCCAGGGCATCATCTGCTCCCCGCCGACTCCGCCGAAGAGATAGTCAAACGTGGCCATCTTTGCAGGATACTGGCTGTAATAGGCGGAAAAAATCTTCAAGAGCAACATGAAGAGGTTGATGGCCCAGGCGTAAGTGATGATCTTGGTCATGGTCTGGATTGCTTCCTTGGGAATTTTCAAATCCGAAACCTTTTGCACGATCATCAGGATCAACAACAGCAAGGCGGGACCGGCGGCGAACGCGCCACTCAGAAAGCTGGCCGCCAGCAACGAGTCATGCCAGAAATACCGACCCGGCAGGCCGGCGTACAAGAACGCCGTCACCGTATGGATGCTTACGGCCCAGGGAATGGAGACGTAGATCAGGATTTTGAGCCATGATGCCGGGCGAACACCTTTTTTCACCGCATGCAGAACGGCCCAGCCAATGATGATGTTCAGGAAAAGATACCCGTTCAAGACCACCATATCCCAGAACAAAACCGAATTTGGCGTGGGATGGAGAACAACGTTCATCAGGCGTTGGGGCTGGCCCAGGTCGACCACGACGAACAACAGACAGACGACCACCGCGGAAACGGCCAGAAATTCGCCGAAAATGACCAGCTTTCCGAATGCTTTATGGTTGTGCAAATAGTAGGGCAGAACCAACATGACCGCCGAGGCGGCGATACCGACCATGTAGGTCAACTGGCCGATGTACAGTCCCCAGGAGACGTCCCGGTTCATGCCGGTGATGCCCAGGCCCTGCTGCAGCTGATAAACGTAAAAGCCGAAACCGATGCCGATGACGACGAGGAGCGAGGCGATCCACCCCCAGTACGCCTTGTTTCCCTGTAGCGCTTTTTCCAACATATTTGCTTACCTCATATCAGATAGAAGACGTGGGGGGTGGTCCCCAGGGAAGGCTTGCGACGCAGGCTGTACCGTTCCCGCAACACCCGGCGCACTTCGGAGTCCTCGTTGGCCAGGTCGCCGAAAATCAGCGCCCCTTCCGAGGCCTCGACGCAGGCTGGAAGCTGCCCCTTGGCCAACCGATCTTCACAAAACGTGCACTTCTCCACGACGCCCTTCATCCGGGTGGGATAGTAGGGATCGATGTTTTCGATGAACGGCCGGGGATCCCAGAAGTTGAAACTTCTCGCGCCGTAGGGACAGCCGGCCATGCAGTAGCGGCAACCGATGCAGCGGTGCATGTCCATCATCACGATGCCGTCGTCGCGCTTGAACGTAGCCTTGGTCGGACAGACCCGCACGCAGGGCGGATTGTCGCAGTGGTTGCACAGCACCAGGAACGGTTGGTTCTTGATCCTGTCAGGAACCAGAGCGTGTTGCTGGTCAGGAAAGACGTGCTTGAAGCTGTCAGTCCACAGCCATTTGATTTCCTGATCGCCGGGAATGTGCGGCACGTTGTGCAGAATATGGCAAGCGTCGATGCACTTCTGATACACTTGGGCCGTGGTGAACTTCTCCGTATCGATGAGCATGGCCCAGCGCTTGGCGGTCAGGGCCTCGGGATACTCACCGACCTTGGGAGCCCCGGAGGCCTCTAACGCCCCCGGTGCCAGCAGTTCCATCGCTGCGTGTCCGGCCACGCCGGCCAAAGTCGTCAGCCCGGCGGCCTTCAAAAAGGTTCTTCGATTTATAGCCATGGCTTATTCCTCCCCTATTGACGGTACGACGTGGCAATCCCAGCAATGCGGGGCAATGGCCAAGGCATCGTGACATCGATCGCAGAACGTATCCTTGTTGGCATGGCACTGGCTCGACAGGCAGGTCTTGGTCAGGCTCATGTCGAAGCGTTTTCCGGTTTCACTGCTATACAGGCGCAGATTGTCCCGAACCGCCAGGTCCCGCCAATCGTCCAGCAGGATCATGTGGTTGGCGCGCATCCAGTCTCCGGACTCGACGCACTCTTCCTCAGTCTCGGGAAAGACCAGTTCCGGGGCTTCGAAAGCCGCCCGGCCGAGGTTCGACCAGAACGGAAACGTCACCAGCCCGAGAAAAATAACCAGTCCAGGTATGATTTTACCGGCGTTGTACATTATTCATCCCCCTCCAAGCCTGGAATGTCCTCGCCGCGCAGATCGGTGGGCCGATCGTGCTCTCCTTCCATGACCAGCGCATTGGCCACCAGTTCCGTCAATCCGGAGACCGAAACCTCGGGCGCCCAGTAGTCCATCAACGGAGGCAGGATGGCCCGGTCCAACGCGCAGACGTTCACCAAAAGATTCACGCCATGTTTTTCCTGCACATGCTTGACCGCGAATGCCCGGGGCATGCCGCCCATCATCCGAAGGTATTCGAACTCCCCGGCGTTCAAGCCGGTACCTCCGCCGCAGCAGAAGGTCTGCTCGCGAATGGTGTTTTCCGGCATTTCGAAGAAGTTGTTGCACACGCTTTTGAGCACGTAGCGCGGTTCCTCGAACATGCCCATGCCGCGGGAAACGTTACAGGAGTCGTGCCAAGTGGTCCGCCGGTAGTCGTTCCGCTTCGGGTTCAGCTTGAGCTTGCCATGGTGGATCAGGTCGGCCATGAACTCCACGATGTGGATCATCTTCGTGGACTTGGCGTTGTCGAACACGGTCCCGGTGATGGGCGATTTGGGAACTTCCAGAAAGTCCGCCGGTCCGTTCATGGTGTCCATGTACTGGTGCAGAACGCGCCACATATGACCGCACTCGCCGCCCAGGATCCATTTTACGCCAAGACGCTTGGCTTCGGCGTACATTTTGGAGTTGAGCCGCTTCATGGTTTCCTGGCTGGTGAACAACCCGAAGTTGCCGCCCTCCGAGGCGTAGGTGCTGATGGTGTAGTCCAGGCCGATGTGCTCGAAGAGCATCAGATAGCCCATGTAGGTGAAAATGCCGGGATCGGCGAAAACGTCCCCGGAAGGAGCGATGAACAGCACCTCCGCGCCCTTGCGGTTGAACGTGGGATTCAGGCGAACGCCGACGTATTCCTCGATGTCGTCCACCAGGAAGTCGATGTTGCCCTTGAAGGTGTGCGGCTCCAGGCCCAGATGGTTCCCTGTGCGGTAGCAGTTGGCCGCCGCACCGAGGATCCAGTCGATGTTCACGCCGATCAGATTCAGCAGTTCCCGAACGACGATGGTAATTTCCGCGGTGTCGATGCCATAGGGACAGTACAGGGAACAGCGCCGACATTCTGTACACTGGTGAAAATAATAGAACCACTCCTTGATCACATCCTCGGTCAGTTCACGCCCACCGGCGAACGTACCCAGCATGCGCCCCACGGTGGTGAAGTCCTTGCGGTAAATGGACCGGAGCAGCTCAGCCCGTAACACGGGCATGTTTTTGGGGTCTCCGCTGCCGATAAAGAAGTGGCATTTATCGGCGCAGGCCCCGCAGCGGACGCAGATGTCCAGGAACACCTTCAGGGAGCGATATTTCTCCAGACGCTCCTTGAGACCTTCGTGAATGATTTCTTTCCAGTTGGGCGGCAGCTTCCAGTCCTCATCCGTGGGGTTCCATTCCCGAGGGTTGGGCAATCCCAGGGTTTCCAGACTGCTCGCCTTCCCGGGGTACCCCCATGTTCCGGGAATGAGGTCCACCCGGGGATCCATCCAATCTTTCTTGGGGGGAATATGCGATACCCGGAGCAATTCTTCTGGCTTTGGCGCTTGTGACATAACGACTCCTTATCTTGATTACCTATTGCTTGCCGTCAGCTGCTGGAAAGCCGCCTTAGGCCTGCTTTTCCACGGGAAGGTCGGCCTCGATCATTTTTTCCCGGAAATCATCCTCGTAATGCTCGTAGGTATGAACCTTCACCGGAGCGTTCCAGGGGTTGACGTGGCGAACCATCCGACTGTCGTTGGGCAGGTTGCGGGTCGGGCTGAGAAACACGCCGCCCAGGTGCATCAGCTTGCTGAAGGGGAAGTAGGCCAGCAACATGCTAAAAAGGAAGAGGTGGATGTAGAACATGACACCGATTCCTTCCGGAACGATGGGGTTGAAGGTGGCCAAGCCCATGGCCAGGACCTTAACGCTCATCAGGTCAACCTTGAAGATGGCGAAGTAGCGCATCATGATGCCGGAAAGGGCGATCCCCAGAATCAAGAACAGCGGGAAATAGTCCGCAGGCAGGGAAATGTAGCGCAATTGCGGGCTCACCAGTCGCCGAATCAGCAGGAACAGCAGGGCCGCGACCAGGATGACGTCCGTCT
Source organism: Desulfonatronum sp. (assembly GCA_007127655.1). GTDB lineage: Bacteria > Desulfobacterota > Desulfovibrionia > Desulfovibrionales > Desulfonatronaceae > Desulfonatronum. The sequence continues at coordinate 13,037 of SKYX01000077.1, read as the reverse complement.
GGTAAATCACCGGAGAACCGATCTGCAGCATGCCGTCAATGTTCTCCAGAGCCTGCACGAAATACGGCACAGGCTCGGTGAAGAAGCGCAGGTGCCGGATCACGATGGTCAAAAAGGTGTAGTGAAAAAGAATGCCGGCCAGCCAGAGCCACTTGTTGGACCCGTAGGCCAGCTTGCCCTCGGTGATTTCGGCCTTGGTGTTGCGAAACAAGGACCGAAACAGCAGGACTTCCATGGCCATCCGGCCCACGACGCCCCAAGTGGTGTAGGGGCTGTCGATTTTGGACGGCTTGATCCAGTCCAGACTTTTCTGTTGTCCGGCGGTTGTGGGGATGCGGAACGGCACCGGTGATCTGGCCCACCCCAACACCCGCATGGTGAATCCTATCAAGAAGACCAGGATCGCCGCATACGGAATGGCGATGCCGAAAATGGCCTGCAAACCGAGCAACCCGGCTCCCAGGTAGACAAAAAGGGACATTCCCAAGACGAGTAACAAAGAATACCACACTGCCATTTCCCTACCTCGCTTTGCGTTGATGCTCCGTGGTTACGTTGATTGGTCGTCCACCCCGTCAGGAAAGACGGGTTTCCTCACTCATCAGGTTGGCCCGCTTCAAAAGCTGAGTGTGCCGGTTGATGAACTCGCTGTTTTTGATGTCAGACAACGTCTGGCGGCACTGGGCGTAGACGTCGAAGGCCACCAGCAAAACGCCGTCGACCCGTTCTTCAAAGGTCGCGAGCTGCGTATCCAGGCCTTTGGATTGAATCTCAGTGCCTAGCTCATCGCGGATGATTTTCTTGATGAACAACAGAAAGGCCAGGGAGTTGGAGGGGGCGAACCCCTGAACGGCCCGGATGCGAACCATGCTGTCCAGTATCGGTCGAATCTGTTGGACATCCAGTCCGGCCAGCATGGCGTCGAATATTTCGGACAGACCCTTTCCCATGGCGTGCCCAACGGGATTGAGAAACTGATCATTTTCCTTGGAGTAGAAGCGGGCGCTTTCGGAAGGATAGGTCCGCAGGGTCGCCTCGGTCCAGCGATCGACCAGCATACTCCTGTTTTCCTTGAGAAGTTCGATAATGTCGTTGGTCATGACCCCGGCCGATATGATAATGTCAGGTTAGTGAAAAAAGCGCATACTCGCGCAGAAGCTTGATATTCGATCAAGTGGAGCTTCGTTCAGGGATTGAGACCGTTCTGGGACGTCCTGTCCGAAGGAAGCCCATCCAGGCCATTGAAAAACCAAAAAGAACGGGAGACGATCCCCCGAGCATGGTTGAGTAATACCTTTTTTTGAACAAAAACGCTGTTGTCCAAGTATTCTCGATTGAGAAAGCGACTATCTGATTGAGAAATTTGTGTCAAGGTGCCCTGCGTGACAATAGTTGTCTCACATGGAGACCAAACCGTTGACCCCAAAGGAAGCTGCGAAACGAATCCAAGTCGGTTTGCCATTGGAAGCGCTTTGCTTCATAGTGCGGTTCATTTCTTGCCATTACACCAATCACTTCCCGACGAAAATTCTCTCCCCGAACACGTTGCGATTTTGGAGGACACCATGAGCGACACACAAATAAGCATGCACATAGAAGACGACATTTCCACCGCCATTCCCGACCTGGGATCGGCCAGGGCCCGCTCCCGCATGGAGTGCGCCCTCTTCATCAATGAAGACCAGCGGGTTCAGCTTTTCGTGACCAACGAAGAGGGTGAGACCGGCACCAACGGGGCGAAGACCTACGATTTCGAGCCCGCAGGCCCTCGGGCCAAACTGTATTTCGACCCTCCAAAGACCAAATGCGCCATCGTCACCTGTGGCGGCCTGTGCCCGGGCATCAACGACGTCATCCGCGCCCTGGTCATGACCGCCCACCACAGCTACGGCGTGTCCTCCACCCTTGGTATTCGCTACGGATTGCAGGGCTTCATCCCTTCCTACGGACACAACTTGGAGGAACTCACTCCGGACAAAGTTGCAAGCATCCATGAGTTCGGAGGAACGATCCTCTCTTCCTCTCGCGGACCACAGTCACCAGAGGAAATCGTGGATGCCCTGGAACGGATGAACGTCAACATCCTCTTTCTCATCGGCGGCGATGGAACCATGCAGGCCACCCTGGTAATCCAGGAGGAAGTCGCCAAACGCGGGTTGAAGCTGGCCGTAATCGGCATTCCCAAGACCATTGACAATGACATTAACTTCGTCCCCCGCTCCTTCGGCTTCGACACCGCCGTGGAAAAAGCCACGGAATCCATCCGCTGCGCTCATACCGAAGCCCTGGGAGCTCCCAACGGCATCGGCATGGTCAAGCTCATGGGCCGGGAGTCCGGGTTCATCGCGGCCCAGGCCACACTGGCCCTGAAAGACGTCAACTTCGTGCTGGTCCCCGAAGATTCCTTTGAGATCCACGGCCCCAACGGCTTTTTGCAGGCCCTGGACGAACGTATCCGTCGCCGCGGACACGCCGTGGTGGTGGTGGCAGAAGGGGCTGGACAGGACCTCCTGGCCGCTTCCAGCCAGACCGACGCCTCGGGCAACCCGGTCTTGCGGGACATTTGCGGACTGTTACGACGAGAAATCGACTCCCACTTCAAATCCAAGGACATGGACTACACCCTGAAGTTCATCGATCCCAGCTACATCATCCGCTCGATCCCGGCCAACGCCAACGACCGGGTCTACTGCGGATTCCTGGGCCAGAATGCCGTGCATGCGGCCATGGCCGGCAAAACCGGGATGGTGGTCAGCAAACTGCACGGCCATTACATCCATCTGCCGCTCAGCCTGGTGGCTGGAAAGCGCAAGAAAATCAACACGGTCAGCAACTACTGGCAGGCAGTGCTCCAATCCACCGGTCAGCCTGTACACATGAAAACGCCCCTGGAAGATTATCCTCAGGGATCGACTTGTAAGCTGGACTTCCAATCATGAACCAGTCCGCAGCCAATAACCTCCAGGACTGCATCCAAGCCGTGACTCCCCTGGACCGCGCAACGACATCCGCCATCCAGGCCCGGCTGGACGACCTGACCAAGCCCCAGGGCAGCCTGGGCCGATTGGAGGAACTGGCCCTGCACCTGGCTCTGATCAGCCAAAACGCCGGTCGCGGCCCAAACCCCAAGGTCGACCCGTCCCGCATCTACACCTGCGCCGCGGATCACGGCGTCGCAGCCCAGGGCGTCAGCAAATTTCCCTCGGAGGTCACGGCTCAGATGGTCCGCAACTTCCTTCATGGAGGAGCGGCCGTGAACGTCTTGACCCGTTCGGCCGGCGTGGAACTGCGGGTCGTGGACGTGGGCGTGGCCCACGACGACTTCACCGCCGATGTTCCGGACTCCACCATGCTGCTGCGCCGCAAGGTCAAGCCCGGAACCGCGGATTTCAGCTTCGGACCGGCCATGTCCGAGGAGGAGTGCACCGAGGCAGTTGCCGCAGGCATCTCCTTGGCCGAGCAAGCCGGCGAAGAAGGGGTGCTTGCCGTGGGTACCGGTGAGATGGGCATTGCCAACACCACCGCGGCCACGGCCCTCTATTGCGCCTACCTGGGGTGCTCGCCGGAACGGGTCACCGGGCCGGGCACCGGCTTGTCGGCGCAAGAAGTCCGCCACAAGGCCGAAGTCATCGCCCGGGCCCTGTCCGTCAACAGCAATGCCCTGCCCCCCGCACCTCCCTTGCGCACCCTGGCGGCCCTGGGCGGCCTGGAAATCGCCTGCCTTACAGGTCTGATCCTGGGCTGCGCCCGGCGCAAGCTGGCCATCGTGGTGGACGGCTTCATCTCCACGGCGGCCTATGTCGCGGCCTGGAAAATCCAACCCCATGTGGCGGACTACGCCTTTTTCGCCCACGGCTCGGCCGAACCCGGCCACCGCATCATCCTGGACCAGCTCCAAGCCCGCCCGATCCTGGATTTGGGCATGCGTCTGGGCGAGGGCACCGGAGCCGCCCTGGCCATCCCCGTGCTCCGCGCCGCGGCGGCCATGCTCAACGAGATGGCCAGCTTCTCAAATGCCGGGGTCTGCTCCGCGACATAGCCGAATTTCCAAGCACGACCGCCGGATGCCCTTCGCACTTGGCACGTCAGGCACGTCAACTCCCTGAGGCCGCGCCATGAGTCGGGACCAACCACCTTCTCGGGATGAACCGGAAGCCAACGTATCGGAGATCACGCCTCCCAAGTCCCCGGTTCACCCCATCTGGCCCGGTCTGCTTCCGTGGCAACACCTGCTTTGCGCCTGGATTCTGGGCATGCTGGCCTGGGAATGGCCCGTGCCTGGAGCCACGGCCCTGCTCCTCTACCTGATTGCGTTGCTCGGCTCATGGAGCCGTCCACTTGTCACGACGCAAACGGCCCTCCCTCCAGCTAAAAAACCTTTCCTTCCAGAGCACCTCCCTCGCCCGCAGATCATCCGCACGGCGGCTCCTCCGCTCCTGGCCTTTGCCCTCGGGGTCGCCGCGGTTCACCACCTTCACCCCGCTCCCCCTCCTGGGAGCTTTCCCGAAATCAACCACCGAACGCCGACCACCATCACGGCCCAAGTGGCCGAAATTCGGCCCCGGCCAGGCGATCATTTCCAGATCATCCTGCGCGACGTTCAGCTCCAGCCCGCCGAGAATTCCAGCGAAACAGCCCCCCGCGCCCTGGGCGGCAAACTGCTCTGGAACTGGCAGAGTCCGCCGGATGTGCCCAGCCCCGGCCAGGAGGTCCGGGTGGCACTGCGCATTCGCCCCATCCAGGGCATGGCCAATCCGGGCATGAACCGCAGCGAAGACTATTGGGCGCGCCAAGGCATATTTCACCGCGCCTATTCCCGGGAGGCCAACACGGCCCCTGTCTATTCCGGTGCGAGCAGCCCGGCCTGGGAATACCGCCGTCAACTCAGGGACAAACTGATCTCCAGCACCCCAACCGGACAAGGCCAGGCCATGCTTCTGGCCCTGCTCATGGGCGATCGATCCCTGCTCGCCCCCGAGACCATGGACCTGGTCCAGCGGGCGTCCCTGGCCCACAGCTTGGCCTTGTCCGGAATGCACCTCGGGTTCGTGGTCGGTTTGGGATGGCTGGGGGCCACGGTGCTGGGCTGGGTCCGGCCCCAAATCTATCTGCACCTGCCCCGCCCCAAGCTGGCTGTGCTCCTGAGCGTGCCACTGGTCCTGGGCTATCTCTGGCTGGGGCAGGCCGTACCCTCCCTGCTCCGGGCGGCCCTGATGTTCGGCTCCTGGGGCTTGCTGCTGCTTCTGAACCGTCAGCGGGTGCTGCTGGACGGACTGTTCCTGGCCCTGTTGATCATCCTGGCCCTGTCCCCCCTGGCCGTTTTTGACCTGCGCCTGCAGCTCTCCGCCCTGGCCGTGGCCGGATTGGCCCTGGTCTGGCCCCTGGGCCGGGAGGCCCTGCGGTTCACCCAGCGGCCCTGGTGGCAAAAGCCCCTGGCCGCGGGCCTGGGCATCCTGGCCGTGAGCACCGTGGCCACCCTGGCCCTGCTGCCCCTGCAAGCCTGGTACTTCGGACGAATCAGCCCGCATCTGTATCTGAACATGCTCTGGTTGCCACTGCTCGGCCTGGCGGTCTTTCCCCTGGGACTGACCGGCCTGCTGGCCCTGCTCACCCCATGGACCGCCCCCATGGCTCCGCCGCTGCTCAGCCTGGCCGGCGGCATCCTGGAAACGATGGTCGGCGGGTTGGCCACCCTGGACCAGGCCGGTTGGCTCGCGGTGACCATCCCGCTACGACCACACTGGCCCCAGATTCTGGGCTACTGGATGCTGCTCCTGGCCGCGGCCGCCTGGTGGCGATCTCCCCAGAGCGTCAGACCCGTGGCCCTGGCTCTGGCCATCTCCTTGCTCGTCCTGCCCGGACTGACCACCATCCTGGTCGACCAGCGCTCCCAGGTCACCCTGCGTCTGCTGGACGTCAGCCAGGGCCAGGCCGTGCTCCTGGAACTGCCCGGAGGGTCGCGCTGGCTGGTGGACGGAGGAGGGTTCTGGTCCTGGGACTACGATCTGGGCCGCAACATTATCACCCCGACCCTGACCCACGGCCGCCCGCCCCGGCTGACCGGCATCGCCCTCAGCCACGCCCATTTCGATCACTACCGGGGCCTGTTCTATCCCCTGGATCACTTTCGAGTCCGGAAATTCGCCTCCCAGGGCCGCGGCCCCGAAGGCCGAGACGGGCGCATCCTGGACGAAACCCTGAATCGCCGCGCTCTCCCGGAAGCCGTCTGGAGCAAGGGCAACGTGATCGATCTTGGCAGGGGCGTCATCCTGGAGGTCCTCCATCCAGACACCGACTGGCTGACCGCGGACAACCAGAACAACGCGTCGCTGGTCCTGCGCCTCGTCTGGAACGGCCGCCCTCTGGCCCTGCTCCCCGGAGATATCGAACAGCCGTCCATCGCCGCCCTGCTCCATTCCCTGGCCGCCACCCCGGACGCCTTGCGCGCCGAAGCCCTGATCATCCCGCACCACGGCAGCCGAACCAGCCACTCTCCCCAACTCTACGCCCAAGTCCGACCGAAGGTTGCCGCTGTCAGCACCGGCTTCCTGAATCGCTTCAACCATCCCCACCCGGAAATCGAACAAACCTTGAAGGACATGGGCGTCCCACTCCTCAACACCGCGAAGTACGGGGCCGTCACCATCCGTTGGAACGGAACGAAGGCGTCGCCCAGGGTCACATCAGAACGAAGAAAGCCGATCGAACTTGGAAGGGAAACGAAAATGGCGGGATACTAACAACAACTCCGCAACGGACAAGCAAAAACGCCTCCGCTTGTACGGTAATTTCTTTTGCTCCGGCGCTTGCCGAATCGGCTTGAATATTTTACCCAATGGATGCGGAGTACAAGACAAAATTCCCCTCGAACATCAAGCCTGGAAAGGAGATTCGTATGCCCCAGCTCGAATTGAACGGTAAAAGCTGTGAAGTGGACCAGGACGGTTTTTTGCTCGATCCGGAGTGTTGGAACGAGGACGTGGCCAAGGCGATTCTCAAGCACCACGGAGGTCCAGAATTGAACGCGCAGACGCTGGCCATGCTTCAGTTTCTGCGAGACTATTTTCAGAAGTTCAATGCCTTCCCGATTTTGCAGGCGGTCTGCAAGAACCTGCATCAACCCAAGGAGTGCGTTCGCGAGCAGTTCCTGGACCCCTTGCTGGCCTGGAAGGCCGCGGGGTTGCCCAAACCAGAGAACGTCTTTTCCGAGGCCGTGGACAAAGACCACAAATTCTACCGGCTCATTTCGGTTCAATAGTTCCGATATGAACTCCACGGCTTCGATGCCACGCCGCATTCCGAGCTTTCACCCGAAGCCTGAAGAACTTCCGAAGAGAAGCTGCCGAAAAAATGAAATCCGCCGAAGCGCCCTCGCGACACTTCGGCGGATTTCCGCTTCCACTCACCACGTTGGAAAAAGCTACAGGAGAATATCCTCCACGTCTTTTCTGGGTCGCTGTTCCGGATTCTCGGCCGGATGGCCCACGGCCAGCAGGGCCACCACCGGCATGGCTTCGGGGATTTGAAAACGCTCTTTCACCGCGGCCTCGTCGAACATCCCGATCCAGCAGGTTCCCAGCCCCAATTCCACGGCCTGGAGCATCACCTGGGTCAGGGCGATGGCGCAGTTGGCCGCCGCGGCCCAGCGCAGCACTTCGGGCTGGGCGTTCTCGGTCCGGCTCAGGTACTCATTCAACCCTTCCAGCATTTCCGGCGGAAGCATACCGCTGTCGCGCAAAAAGCGCACATTAGTCGCTGAATCCTCGATGAACCGCTGGACATCCGCGCAGCAGACCAACACCGCCCCGGCCCCGGCAATCCAGCGTTGTCCCTTGGTCGGAGCGCCGGAAAGCCATTGGATATCCTCTCGCGCCGTAACCACCTTGAACCGCCATGGCTGGCAATTGGTGCTGGACGGCGCGGACCTGGCCGCTTCCAGCAGCACCGCCACCTGCTCTTCGCTCACCGGCTGATCCGTAAATTTACGGATGCTGCGCCTGACCGCAATGGCCTCTCTGACCGTCATGACACGACCTCCTTGAGTGAGTGTGGATTATTTTTTTCGCAATAAAAGGCCAACCTGCCCGCGTAGACCGACCCAAATCATCGTTTGCCCTGTGGCTCCGAACATGCTTTGTTCAATATCTGTTTCGCCCATTTGTCCTCCCAAGGATTGAAAAACGGTATGGCAATCACTAACATTAACCTGGAAGCTTTACACCGGAGCCAATCCGTTCCTGGACTTTTGCGCCGAACATCGAAAAACGAGGCTTTGCCATGAAGGCGATGATCCCAACTGCTTGTTTTGACTGTCCCCTGCGTTTGACTCCCAGTCTTTTGCCCGATGCGCATCACGTTTTTGCACTCGCCACCGGGCAGTCCCCTGCCGACACAATCATTCCGAGGTGATCATGAACATCATGGGTGATTCACCCCTCTCAGTCTGTTGCAACCTTACGCGTATCCCGCGCGGCATTCAACCTCGTGCCGGATCGCAGCGCCTCCTCAGCCCCCTGGAGGGCCGCCCATGAGGTCGCATGGGGGCCACAACCGGCAGCCAATCCCCAGCAATCACCACATTCCCGTACTTCCGGGCTGGAGAACACTTCCAGCACTGTCCCCCCCCCAAAGCCTGCCTCAATGCCGGGCATGGGCAGTGGTGCTGGCCTTGCTGATGTTCCTCAGCGCCTTCCCGGTCCAGGCCAAGAACGCTCCAGACCAATTCACAAGTCCTGCTGCCCATGACCTGCGAATTGAGCTGGACCTCTCCACCGGCGCCTTGCACGGGCAAAGCGTCATTCGGCACGGTCCCCTGGCCTCGGCCACCCTGGACTACTTCCTGCATCCCCGGATGCACCTGCATGCCGTGCACCTCGACGGCCAACCCGTGGCCCATCAATTCAACAACGGCCGACTACGGATCACTCCCGGTACGAACAAAGTCGGCCAGGACGTGCGGCTTGCCATCACCTATTCGGGGGTCTTCCATGACCCTGTACCCCAGTCCCAATTCAGCACGGACAATACCGGGTTCGGGGTCAGTGCCACCATCACCGAACAAGGGGTATTCTTTCAAGGACAAAGCGGCTGGTTCCCCAGCTCCCCGGAACGGAATCCCCCGGTCAACCTGGAAGTGGTCGCCCCAGCCGGCATTCTGGCCGTCACCGCCGGTCGACTTCTGGGCCATGAGCACTTGGGCGACAAGAGTATTTCCCGCTGGCAGGTTGGCCAGCTCGGCCGGGGCATGCCGCTTTCCGCCGGCCGGTATGTCCACCAACAGCTCAAGACGGATTCCGTGCCGATCTCCACGTATTTTTTCCCGGGTAGCGACCACTTGGCCCAGATCTACCTTGAGGCTTCGGCCCGACATGTGGCAACGTACGAGCAACTTCACGGCCCCTACCCCTTTGATCACTTCGCCGTGGTCGAAAACTTCTTCCCATCCGGGTTCGGCATGCCATCCTACACGTTGCTGGGCTCGGCCATCCTGCGCTTGCCATTCATCCCGGAAACCAGCCTGCGTCATGAAGTGGCCCATTGTTGGTGGGGCAACGGCGTATTCGTGGACTACAGTCAGGGCAATTGGAGCGAGGGCCTGACGACCTACGTGGCCGACTATCTGGCCCAGGAGGAGGAATCCCCGGAAGCTGCCAGGGAATACCGGGTGCGCATTCTGCGCGACTATGCCCTGCTGGCGGCCGGCCAGGCCGATTTTCCGGTTGCCCGCTTTTTGTCCCGTTCTGACCCGGCTTCCCAGGTGGTGGGCTATGGCAAGGCCATGTATCTTGTACACATGATCCGCCAACAGATGGGAGAGGAGGCATTCTGGGGCGCCCTGCGGTCCTTCTACGACCAATGGCTGTTTCGGAAGGCCACATGGCAGGATATGTTCGATTCCTTTGAACATGCCGGATGGAACTCCTGGCCGGACCACGAAGGGAACAACAAGGGCACGCCGGTTCGGGAAACGTTTACCCGTCAATGGCTGCTGACTTCGGGAGCACCAGATCTGCGGCTAAAAGACGTCCATGTCACGGAGCAGCCCCAGGGGTGGCAGGTAGAGTTCGTGCTCGCCCAGAATGCTCCGTTTTATGATCTGAGCGTCCCGGTGCACCTGGAAACACCGTCCGGAACACAGCCCCACTCCCTGCAGCTCCAAGCCGGGACAGCCAGTATGTCCATCATCAGCCAGGACATCCCCCAACGTCTGCTGGTGGACCCGGAACACCACCTATTTCGCCTGCTGGCTCCGGAAGAAATCCCGCCAACGGTCAACAGCATCAAGGGCGCATCCGACTTGCTGCTGATCCGGAGCATCGATATGGACCACGTTCCAGAGGATATCGTACGCGGCTTTTTACGCAGCATGAACCAGCCTCGGGCGCGTATCATGCATGAACGGGAAGCCCTGGAAGAGACAAGATGGGCTTCCCAACTGCTGTTTTTCGGACTCCCCCAAGCCGAAGCGTTGCGTGCCCTGGTGGCTCTGCCCGAGGCCTACGCGAAGCACCCGGCAGCCGGAGATATGGCGACCTCACGACTCATCCCCGGAAAGAGAGGGGCAAAAACAGCTGCCTCAAAAGGTCCGGAACCAACTTCGCAAACCAATTCAAGCAAGGGTTCCGTTGAAATGGACACCCTGTTTCTCGTCCTACCCCATCCGGACCGGGACCAAGGCGTCATCGGCTTGTTCAGCCCCGACACGGGTCTGGACGCCGAGGCCGTGGCGGATACGGCCCGACGGATCACCCACTACGGCAAGGACAGTTACCTCGGCTTTCATCGTGGCGAGAATCGTCTACGCGGTGCCTGGCCTGCTCTGGCTTCACCTCTGATCAAGGATCTTCAGCCATGAACACGTTTTTTCCAAATTGCTTCCGATCCATCCGCAGCGCCCTTATCCTGACCATCCTGCTGACGCTCTTCCCGGCTGCGTCCCACCCCTCGGAAGATCTCCAACTCAGGGACCTGAACCATTCCCGGTCTACGACGCTCACCGAAGCCCTCCCGGAATTGTCCAGTGCTGACCTGCTGATTGTCGGTGAATCCCATGGCAATCCGCGACATCACACCGCGCAGCTGGCCATTATCAGGGCCCTGCACGAATCAGGAATGCCCGTGGCCGTCGGGCTGGAGATGTTCCAGCAGCGCGAGCAGGATGTTTTGGACAACTGGGTGGCCGGCACCATTTTGGAGCCGGAAATGGTTCAGGCATTCACCCGGAATTGGGGCGTCCAATGGCCGGCCTATCGGGACATTTTCATCTACTGCCGCGACCACGACATTCCCATGGTCGGCTTGAACGTCCCGCGAGAGATCACGCGGAAAGTGGCCCGTCAGGGGTTCGCCTCCCTGACCAGGGAGGAGCTGGGGCTTCTGCCGCCCATCGTCTGCCGCATTGATCCGGAGTATGAGGCCTTCCTGCGTCGGTTTGTCGGCTCTGACGGCCACGCCGGTGCGTTTGAGCGTTTTTGCGAAGCCCAACTGGTCTGGGACGCCGCTTTTGCCGTCCATGCCCTGGACTATCTGAAAAACCAACCACACCACACCATGGTCGTACTCACCGGTTCGGTCCATGCCTGGAAGCCGGCCATGCCCTTTCAGGTGCATCGCCTTGCACCGCAAATACGGCAGTTTTCCATTGTACCGGACATTCCGGTCCACATGGACCTTCAGGATATCACCGCAAAGGATGCGGATTACTTGATCCTCGGTTTGTAGATCGGAAAGAGGGGCAAAACAGCGGATGACCATTTCATCATGATCCAGAAAAGAAAGGCCTTCTTCCGCCTCGCCGCATTTTTGATCAGCGGATTGCTCCTGGCCGCCACGGCGATTCCCGCCTTTTCCCAGCCAGAACCGGGACGGGAAAAAAAGCGGGTATTTTACCTCAATTCCTATCACAACGGGTATGCGTGGTCGGACCATCTGCAGGAGGGTATCCGCCGGGGATTGGAGCAAAGCCGGTACCACATCGAGCTGCAGATCGAGTACATGGACGCCAAAAAGTACCCCTACGAAGTCATCGCGGACACCCTGTTCCGGCTCTATCAGGACAAATTCGTCGACGAGCACTTCGATATCGTCATCGTATCGGACAACGACGCCTACAACTTCATCCTCGAACACCGCGACCGGCTGTTTCCCGGCATACCGGTGGTCTTCTGCGGCCTGAACGACGTTACCCCGGAGGAAATCGACCAGACCTTCGTCACTGGAATCCTGGAAAACATCGAAGTCCGGGACACCCTGGAACTGGCCTTGAGCATCCACCCCAACAAGAACAAGCTGGTGGTCATCGGCGACGAGTCCATCACCGGAATGGCCATCCGCAACCAGATCGAGGCCGTGCAGCCGTATTTCGAGGATCGCCTGGAGTTCGAGTTCTGGGAACGGTATTCGTTGCGCGAAATCCAGGAGCAAGTCCGTGAGTTGCCGCGCAACGCCTTTTTGTTTTTCATTCCCTTTTTCCACAATGTGGGCGGTCAGTTCATGTCCGCCTCGGAGGTCTTGGAGGCCGTGGCCATGGTCACGGACCTGCCCATCTACAGCAACTGGGAATTCCTGCTGGGCCACGGCATGGTCGGCGGACGCCTGCTCAGCGGACACCTTCATGGCAGGATCACGGCGGAAATGGCCCTGCGCATCATGGAAGGCGAGTCGCCGTCGGCAATTCCGGTCGTCTCCGAAGTCGTGGATCAGTACATGTTCGACTACCAGGTGCTGATGCAGCGCGACATCAGCCGTCGCCAGGTTCCTCCCGGCAGCCTGTTCATCAACGAGCCCGAGGCCTTTTACGAGCTGGACAAGCAGGTCTTTCAGGTGATCATGGTCAGCCTGTTCACCCTGGTGGTAGCCCTGGGCTTTTTAGTCCGGAACATCATCCAGCGCCGGGCCGTGGAACGCAGAATCCGCCATCAGCTCTCCTTTCTGGAAATCCTGATGGACGCCATCCCGCAACTGGTCTGCTGGAAGGACCGCAAGCAGCGCTACCTGGGGGCAAACCGGGCCTTCGCCGATTTCTTCGGCATCGAATC
>SKYX01000125.1 GCA_007127655.1 Desulfonatronum sp. | reverse complement strand
GCGGCCATTATGCTGGACCGCATCCTGGGCGACGACGGCTGATGTCCGGCCCGGCTTCGCTCGGACGCAAATACATTTACTTGATTCATAAGGAGACGTGGTCATGGAGTTGATGAAAAAGATCGAATATTCCCAGATGCGCATGGACATCCCGCAATTCAAGGCCGGAGACACGGTCAAGGTGCATGTCCGGATCATCGAAGGGGATAAGGAACGGATTCAGATGTTTGAAGGCGTGGTGCTCTGTCGGCATCGCGGAACCACCAATGCCACCTTCACCGTGCGCAAAATGTCGGACGGGATCGGCGTGGAGCGTATTTTTCCTCTGCATTCCCCCTTCATCGAGCGCGTGGAAGTTCTCAGCGAGGGCCGGGTCCGGCGTAGCCGGATTTTCTACCTGCGCAAGCTCCGGGGCAAGGCCAGCCGGATCAAGTCCAAGAACGCCTGGGACAACTAGGTTGGTATGCCCGGGCCAATGCATCGGCCCGCGGCCGGCCGTTTGTTTGGGAACGTTTCCGGACGTTTGGCCGGTGAAGAAGCGCCGCGCGACCTCGGTCCGACCGCCGGGTTGGACGAGGCCGGGCGGGGATGCCTGGCTGGTCCGGTGGTTGCCGCGGCGGTGATTTTGCCTGAGTCCTACGATCTGCCCGGCCTGACCGATTCCAAGAAGCTCCGTGCCGAGGCGCGGGAGTGCATGGCTCGGGCCATTCGGGAGCAGGCCGTGGCCTGGTCCCTGGGGCTGGCCTGGCCGCGGGAAATCGAGCGGGTGAATATCCTGCGCGCTTCCCTGATGGCCATGAGCCGCGCGGTGCGCACCCTGAAGGTTCGCCCGGAAGCGTTAATCGTCGACGGGACGCACCGGGTTCCGCTGGACATGCCCCAAAAGACGATGGTCAAGGCGGACGCCACGGTCCCGGCTGTTTCCGCCGCATCCATTTTGGCCAAGACCTTTCGCGACAAGCTCCTGACTTTTCTGGATCGCCGCCATCCGGGGTACGACTTGGCGATCCATAAAGGTTATCCCACGGCCCGACACCTGGAGGCCCTGCGCCATCTGGGACCGGCTCCGGTGCACCGACTGACCTTCAAAGGGGTCTTGTCTCCGGCGGGCACGGAGGCGCGACCAGAGCTGTTACGGGAGAAGCTACGGGAACAGCTATGGTTGCCGGGCATTTAGCCCAGGGCCAGGCCGGCGAGGACGCCGCGGTTCAGTTGTTGAAGGGCTTGGGGTTTCACGTCCTGGAACGCAACTGGCGTTGCCAAGTCGGCGAGGTAGACGTGATCTGTCTGGACAAGGACACTGTGGTCTTTGTCGAGGTCCGAACCCGGGGGGCTTGCGCCCGAACCTCTCCGGCCCAAAGCGTGAATCGCTCCAAAATCACCAAGCTGACCCGGGCCGCCAGTTATTTTCTCAGTCGGCGCGACTGGTGGGAGCGACCATGCCGATTCGACGTGGTCTCGGTGGTCCGCACCCCCCAGGGAGACCGACTGGAGCACATTCCTGATGCCTTTTCCTTCCCCCAGACTCTGGGTCGTGGCCGGAACCCTTGGCAACCCTGGTGATTTCTCGCCTCGGGCCAAAGAGGTACTGGAGGGCGTGGACCTGATTCTGGCCGAGGACACCCGGCGAGCCGGGTTATTCTTTCAGCGTCACGGCGTCGCGCCCAAAGGGACGTTGCGCAGTTTTTTCGAGCACAATGAGCAGGATCGGATTCCCGCGGTCTTGAGCGTTCTGGAGCAAGGGCGCGACGTGGCCCTGATTTCCGACGCCGGGACCCCGCTGATCGGTGATCCGGGATACCGCCTGGTTCGGTCCTGTCGAGACGCCGGGATTCCGGTCTCTCCGGTTCCCGGTCCATGCGCTCCGGTGGCCGCCTTGTGCGCTTCTGGTCTTCCTCCCTCTCCGTTCACCTTCCTGGGTTTCTTGCCCCGACAGGCTGGCGATCAAAAGCGGCTGTTTCTTTCGTGGGCCGGCGCGGCCACCACCCTGATTTTTTTTGAGCGCAACTCCCGCCTGCGCAACACCCTTGAAACGGCCCTGGAATGCCTGGGGTCACGGGATCTTTGCCTGGCCCGTGAATTGACCAAGGAGCATGAGCAGATTATTCTGGGACGTTTGGAAAGCCATCAGGACATGGAGTGGGACCCTCGCGGCGAGGTGACCGTTCTCGTCGGCCCGCCGGAAGCTCCAGAGAAGACCTTGGACGTGGATGTGGACCAGATGTTGTCGGAGGAAATGCTGACCGGCCCGCCGAAGCAGGTGGCCGCACGGGTCGCGGCCAGGGTTCATGGCTGGTCTTCCAAAGATGTCTACGCCAGGTTGATCGCTCTGGCCCGGGCCGCTCCAGCCCCGAGGATCCCATGACCACCTCCGTGACAGCCTCCCGGTCTACCCCGGACACCTTTCCTCCCTCCCTCAGCTTCCGGGTCATGCTGCGCACGTTCCTGCGCACCTACCTCGTCGGCGCCAACTACAACACTCGCGGGATGCAGAACGTCGGCTTGGCTTTGGCCTTGGAGCCTGGTCTGAACGTCATTCACCGCAATGCCCAGGAGTTGCGCAAAGCCCGACGTCGGTCCTTGCAACACTACAATACCCACCCCTTCTGGACGCCGCTCCTTGCAGGCATTTTCTTGTCCCTGGAGCGGGACATCGCCCGAGGAATGCTGCCGCCGCCCATGTTGCAGCGGGTCAAAAATACCACGACCTACACCTTGTCCGCCCTGGGAGACTCTTTTTTCAGCGGCGCGGCCCTGGTTTTTTGCGTCCTGGTCTTGACACTGTTGCTGACGCACGGATGGACGTGGTTGGCGTGGACATGGTTGATCTGTTGTTTTTTGGGCGTGCAGGTGTTCAAGCTGGCGACCTTTGTCGGCGGATTTCGGGAGGGCATTGCATTTCTGAGCCGGTTGAAACGCTGGAACCTGATCAACTGGGGCCAGCGGATCAAGCTGGTCAACGCTGGACTGTTGCTTTTGCTCTGGTGGCAACTCTGGCCCGAGTTGCGCGTCGAGGGCGGCCCGGAATGGGCGTGGTTTTTTTGGACCGCGGCGGTGCTGTGCTGCGCTTTCGCTTATTTCCGGTTGCGCATGTCCAGGGCCTGGTTCGTGTTGGCCTTTCTTACAGTCTGGATCGGGCTGTGGACCGCTTGGAGCGGGGGGCTGTGATTGAAAAGTCAGAGTCAGAAGTCAAAAAGTCAGAAGTCAAAAAATCAGAAGTCGAAAGTCGGAATAGCAAAAGTAGAGAAGGCGATAGGTGGGAGCAGGACGATGAAGATGGGAGACGGGGGCGTTGGTGCTGAAAGACTGGAGACGCTTTCCGTGAACAACCTCCAAATCAGGTTGACGTTGGTATGGAAACACTTGACGTGGTGAGTCGGAAGGTCTTCGTGGCCAATGAGCTGGGACTGCATGCCCGTCCAGCGGCTCGTCTGGCCCGGGAGGCCCAAAAATATTCGGCGCGGATCACCTTGCTCTCCCAGGAGCAGGAGGTGGACGCCAAGAGCATTCTCGACCTGCTGACTCTGGCCTTGGGCCCAGGGTGTGCCGTGGAGCTGAAGGCCCAGGGCGAGGATGCCCAGGCCGCCCTGGAGCGGCTCGAACAGTTGTTTTTGAACCGTTTTGAAGAGGAACGCTAGTGGCAGTTCACGTCATCCAAGGGATTCCCGTTTCCACAGGCGTCGCCCTGGGTCGAGCCTATTTTTTGAATCGAGGCAGGGCCCGCAACATCCCGCGGCAGAATATCCCGGACAGGGACGTCGAGGATGAATTGCAGCGCATGGATCAAGCCTTTTCGCAAGCCCTGGCCGAGCTCGAGGACATTCAGGGCCGCGTGCCCGCTGAATTGCTGGAGCATGCGCGGATCATCGACTCGCACATCATGATGCTCCAGGACCCCAAGCTCCTGGAGTCGGCCAAGACCTACATCCGGAACATGCAATTGAACGCGGAGTGGGCCCTGGAAAAGGCCGTGGCAGACATTGAAACGGTTTTTCGCAGCATTGAGGACGCCTACATCCGGGAACGGATCCAGGACGTCCGCCTGGTGGCGGGCCGGGTCCAGCAGCATCTGCTGGGCGAGTCCGGAAACAGTCTGCGGTCCATAAATACCCGGATTATTCTTCTGGCCCACGACCTCAGTCCGGCGGACACGGTGGAGCTGGAGGTGGGCAAGATCATGGCCTTTGCCACGGTTACCGGCGGCAAGACCTCGCACACCGGAATTCTGGCCCGGGCCATGCAGATTCCTGCTATCGTCGGTGCGGCGGATCTGGAGGAATCCATCCAGGATGGGCAGTTGATCATCATCGACGGTCTGCAAGGGCGGATCATCGTCGAGCCGGACGAGGAGGAGTTGGCCAGCTTCACGGACCTGAAATACCAGTTCGAGGAATACCAGGCCGGGATCAACCGTTCCAGCCATCTGCCAGCAGAGACCATTGACGGGTACCGGGTCAAGGTTTTCGCGAACATCGAGCTGCTGGAAGAGGTGTCCTCGGTGCTGGGCAACGGTGGCGAGGGGGTCGGGCTGTACCGCACCGAGTATTCCTATCTGAACCGGCTCAAGCTGCCGGACGAGGAACAGTTGCTGGAAGAATACCAGGACCTGGCCTCGATCATGTTTCCCAGCAAGGTGGTGTTGCGCACCCTGGATGTCGGCGCGGACAAGTTCATGAACCATTTCGGCAGCCTGGACGAGGCAAATCCTGCCCTGGGGCTGCGGGCGGTGCGGTTCTGCCTGCACCATATGGACCTGTTTCGGGTTCAGTTGCGAGCCATATTGCGGGCCAGCGTGCATGAGAACATCTCGTTAATGTTTCCCATGGTGTCCGGGTTGGGCGAGTTACGCCAGGTCAAGTCCGTATTGAACAGCGTGCGCATGGAATTGAAGAGGGAAGGGGTGAAGTACAATCCGGAAATGCCCGTGGGGATCATGATTGAGCTGCCTTCGGCCATGATTACCGCGGATATCCTGGCCACGGAGGTGGACTTCTTCAGCATCGGGACCAACGACCTGATCCAGTACAGCCTGGGCATCGACCGGACCAACTCCTTTGTCTCCTATCTGTATCAGCCGCTGCACCCGGCCCTGGTCCGGATGATCAAGTACGTGGTGGACGCCGGGCATCGGGCCGGGATCGAGGTGAGCATCTGCGGGGAAATGGCCGCAGACCCCTACTGCATCCCGGTACTCATGGGCATGCAAGTGGACTGCCTGAGCATGAACCCCCAGGCCGTGCCGGTGATCAAGCACATCATTCGCCAGGCGACCATGGAGGAATGCAAGGCCCTGCTCAAGGACGTCCTGGCCAGCAAAACCGTGGGACGGAACAACAAGCTGGTCAAGGACAGCATCTTCCGTCGCCATCCCAGTGAACTGATGTTCTATTCTTCCCTGCTGGACGAGGGGTACTGATGAAACCAAAAAGCGACGGGACCCGGCTGATTGGCCAGAACAAGAAAGCCCGGCACGAATACGAAATTCTGGAAACCCTGGAGGCCGGCCTGGCCCTGATGGGCTCGGAGGTGAAATCCCTGCGCGACGGCAAGGTCAGCTTCAAGGACGGCTACGTCCGGTTCTCGGGTGGAGACGCCATGCTGGTAGGCGTGCATATCGCCCCGTACGCCCCCGCCGTGCATACCGGACACGAACCGGAGCGCCCGCGCAAACTTCTGCTGCACCGCCACCAGATCGACGCCTGGAGCGCCAAAACCGCCCAGAAGGGCCTGACCGTGGTGCCGCTGAAAATGTACTGGAAGGCCGGTCGGGCCAAGCTCGAAATCGGTCTGGCCCGAGGCAAGAAATACCACGACCAACGCGAGGACCTCAAACGCCGGGCCATGGATCGGGATATGGCGAGAGAGAGGGGGGGGATGTAGGAGTCAGGATGCTGGAATGCTGGGATGCTGGAATGCTGGAATGCTGGGATGCTGGAATGCTGGGATGCTGGGATGCTGGGATGCGTGCCCCGTGAAACCCAGTGAAATCCGCTTCGTTTAGACTTCGTCTATTTCACAAGGCAAG
>SKYX01000298.1 GCA_007127655.1 Desulfonatronum sp. | reverse complement strand
TGGGCAACAGGCGGCCGGTGGTCATCCGGACCATGGACGTGGGCGGGGACAAGCCCCTCTCCTATCTGCCCATCGCCCCCGAGGAAAACCCCTTCCTGGGCGAGCGGGGCATCCGCGTCGGACTGGATCGGCCCGAAGTGCTCCGCGCCCAGCTGCGGGCCGTGATCCGGGCCGCCATGCGGGCCCAGGCCCAAAATCAGGCCCAAAATCAGGGCCAGCCCCAGGGCCAGACTCAGGGCGAGGGCGCGGCCAGGGCTCTGATCATGTTCCCGATGATTTCCCGGCTGGCGGAATTCCGCGAGGCCAAGGCCCTGTTCGAGGAGGAACGCGATGCCCTGAAGGGCCAAGGCAGTCCGGTGTCCATCCCCGTGGGCATCATGGTGGAAACCCCCTCCGCGGCCCTGCTGGCCGGGCAGTTCGCCAGGGAGGCGGATTTCTTCTCCGTGGGCACCAACGACCTGACCCAGTACACCCTGGCCATGGATCGCGGCCACCCCCGGCTGGCGGCCCACTGCGACGGCCTGGACCCGGCGGTGCTGGCCCTGATCCACAAGGCGGCCCAGGCCGCCGCGGCCCACGGCAAGTGGTGCGGCGTCTGCGGCGGCCTGGCCGGCGACCCGGAGGCCGTGCCCATCCTCATCGGCCTGGGCGTCACCGAACTCAGCGTCGGCGCGGCCTCCATCCCCGGGGTCAAGGCCCTCGTCCGCACCCTGAACATGGCCCGCTGCCGGGAACTGGCGGCCCAGTCCCTGAACCTGGATTCAGCGGCCCAGGTCCGGGAGTTTTCCCGAAAGCATTTTCCCCCGACAACGGAGATGATCCACTCTGCTGGGCAAACAGGCTGACACGTTTTCAGGAGCACAAACGCATATTTTGGGCTCTACCCCATCGACCACGAGGAGCGACATGAATCCATTGCCGTTTTTACAAAAAATCGGGGCCTCGTTGATGATCCCGGTGGCCGTGCTTCCGGCGGCGGCCATCCTGTTGGGAGCTGGATACTGGATTGACCCGACGGGCTGGGGGGCCAACAACGCCCTGGCCGCGTTTCTGATCCAGACCGGGGGCGTGCTTCTGGACAACATGCCGTTGCTGTTCGCCATCGGCGTGGCCTTCGGCATGTCCCGGGACAAGCACGGTTCCGCGGCCCTGGCCGGGCTGGTGGGATTTCTGGTGGTGACCAGGCTTTGCGCCCCGGAAACCATTGCCCAGATCCGGAGCATCCCCCTGGAGGACGTGTCCCCGGCCTTCGGCAAGATCAACAACCAGTTCATCGGCATTCTTTCCGGGGTGATCAGCGCCGGGCTCTACAACCGGTTCAGCACCGTGGAACTGCACAAGTCCCTGGCCTTTTTCAGCGGTCGCCGCCTGGTGCCCATTCTGACCTCGGTGGCCATGATCGGCGTCTCGGCGCTGCTCTATTATTTCTGGCCCATCCTGTACGAAGGGCTGGTGGGATTTGGAAAAACCATTTCCGGGCTGGGAGCGCCAGGCGCCGGGGCCTACGGCTTTTTCAACCGCCTCTTGATCCCCACGGGACTGCACCACGCGCTGAACTCGGTGTTCTGGTTCGACGTGGCCGGGATCAACGACATCCCCAATTTTCTGGGCGGGGCCAGATCCATCAGCGAGGGGGTCGGGATTGTCGGGGTCACCGGCAGGTATCAGGCCGGGTTCTTTCCAATCATGATGTTCGGCCTGGTGGGCGCGGCCCTGGCCTTTGTGCATACGTCCCGGCCCGAAAACCGAACCCGGACCGCGTCGATCATGCTGGCCGCCGGATTCGCGACCTTTTTGACCGGGGTGACCGAGCCGGTGGAATTCGCCTTTCTGTTCCTGGCCCCCTGGCTGTTCCTGATCCATGCCCTGCTCACGGGCATTTCCCTGTACCTGGCCGCGTCCATGCAGTGGATCGCCGGCTTCGGGTTCAGCGCCGGCCTGATCGACCTGATCCTCTCCAGCCGCAACCCCCTGGCCGTGCGCTGGTACATGCTCATTCCCCAGGGACTGGTCTTCCTGGCTGTCTATTACACCCTGTTCCGGTTCCTGATCCTGCGCTTCGACCTGAAAACCCCGGGCCGCGAAGCCCCCACGAACACGGGACGGGACGCCGTCGCGGCATCCGCCCCCGCTGGGCCACGCCAGGACGGTGACGCCGACCCTCTGGAGAACCTCGCCCGGCAGGTGGCCCAGGCCTGCGGCGGGCTGGAAAATCTTGTGTCCATCGACGCCTGCATCACCCGGTTGCGACTGGAGGTTCGAGACGGGGCGCTGGTGGACGACGCGGCCCTCAAGGCTTTGGGGGCCAGGGGCGTGATCAGGCCTTCGGCGAACACGGCCCAGGTGGTGTTCGGGGCCCGGGCGGAAAACATCGCGGACCATCTGCTGCGCTGGAAACAGGTGGCCGGACAGCCGTGACCGCTTCCGCCTTTCTGCCTTTTGTCCGCTCGCTCCGGGATGCCGTGCGCGAGGCCGGGCTGATCTCCGCGCCGGATACGGTGAGCCGGACACCCGAAATCAGGCCGGACCGCACCGATGTACTGCTGTTTTCCCCGCATCCCGACGATGAGGCCCTGGTCGGCGGCCTCCCGCTGCGCTTGGCCAGGGAAGCCGGCCTGAACGTGGTCAACGTCGCCGTGACCCTGGGCAGCAGGGTGGAAGAACGCGCCGTCCGGCTGCTGGAAGCGGAACGCTCCTGCGCCCTGCTCGGGTTCGGCCTGATGCTCCCCTGCCCGGAAGGGTTCAACGCGGTGCATCCGGCGACCCGCACGGCCAGCGCCGACCTCTGGTCCGGGATGGTCCGGCAAGTCCGGGAGGTCCTCCGGGAACGCCAACCGGAATGCATCTTCCTGCCCCATGCCGGGGATTGGCACTCCACCCATGTCGGGACGCACTGGCTGGTGGAGGACGCTCTCCATGCCATGGCCATTGCCGGGGAACCCTTCAGCGGCCTGATCTTCGAGACGGAGTATTGGAGTACGAACCCGGCACCGAACCTGATGGTCGAATCCAGCCTGGAAGATACGGCCCTCCTGGTGGCCGCGGCGGCCCGCCATGCAAGCCAGGTCGGCCGCAACCCCTATCACCTCCGGCTCCCGGCCTTGATGCTGGACACTGTCCGCCGAGGTGGAGAACTGATCAGCGGCCAATACGCCACGGCCCCTGGCATGGACTTCGCAACGCTGTACAGGGTTTCACGCTGGAAGAACAATGCCCTGCACGCAATTCCAGGACGCCAAAATCTTCGTGCCGCGGATCGGCTTACCCGGTCGTTGGCAGGCATGGTTGCCGGATGATATTGCTGGAGACGACTCATCGGGCTGAACCGGATCGACCCAGACGTGAAAAAACGGCTTATCTTCGACACGCAATGGAGGACATCATGCAAAAAACACGGATCATCAGCTTGCATATTCTTGTTGTCTGCATCGTTCTGTTCATGCCGTTCGCCTCTTTCACCCAGGCAGATCCGGGGGGCGTTGCCGAACGTCGGGCACAACTGGCCGAGGCCATCGACGGTTTCCCGGAAAACGCGCAAGAGCTGCTGCGTACCGTGGTCCTGCGAGATGACTTTGTCGGCGTTTTCAGCGCGGAGCAGGCCCATGAATTGTCCGCCTTGATGGGGTTGAGCGCCAATGAAACCGCCCTGGCCTTGATCTCCCTGGCCAGGGTTTACGCCGTGCCGCCCATCTCCAATTTTCATGTGGGGGCTGTTGCCGTGGGGCTCAGCGGGGCCATGTACTTTGGCAGCAATATGGAATTTCCCGGGCAGGCCCTGAGCTTTTCGGTGCACGCCGAGCAGGCCGCGACCATGAACGCCTGGATGCACGGGGAAACAGGGCTCAGGGCCATTGCCATCACCGCCCCGCCTTGCGGGTATTGCCGCCAGTTCCTCAACGAGCTGTCCACCTCGGAAGATCTGGAAATTCTTTTGCGGAACACGCCGACGATGCCGTTGCACGCGTTGCTGCCCGAAGCGTTCGGGCCGACGGACCTGGGCATGGAACTCCGGCTGATGGACGAGTCCGTTCAGCCTATGCAACTGGCAATCGCGACGGACGACAAGGTGGTTCTGGCGGCCCTGGCCGCGGCCTCCACCAGCTACGCGCCCTACTCAGGAAATCATGCCGGCGTGGCCATCGAGTCCGTAACGGGCGTCATCGCGTCCGGACGCTACGCGGAAAACGCGGCCTACAATCCCAGCATGTCCCCGCTTGCTGCCGCGCTGGTGAACTACAATTTCGCGAACCAGGACTTGAGTCGGATCATACGTGCGGTGCTCGTCCAGACCAACCCCGATACCGCCAGCCAGAAGGACGCCGCCAAAGCCGTGCTTTCCGTGCTGGCCGGAAGTCCTGAACTGGAGGTGTATTCAGCGGAATACCCGTAGACATGGTGGGCTGAAATCGATATGCGCATTCGGTATAATCAAACATTTTTTTCAGGGACAGTCCTACTCCCCGCACCTGTTGGGCATCTTCTTCGGAAGGACCAAAAGGCATGATGCAGCCCCCCCCGCACGTTGAACTTATTTTTCGGAGGTTAAAGCATGACAAACCTTCAATCCGGCACCCGGCAGGAAGGCAGTCTGGCCTGGGTCATTTTTCTGTCCTTCGTGGCCGCCATCGGCGGCTTTCTGTTCGGCTTTGACAGCGGGGTGATCAACGGCACGGTGGATGCGCTGCAAAAGGCCTTTGGCAGCACGTCCGTGGGGACCGGCATCAATGTTTCGTCCATGCTTCTGGGCTGCGCCGCGGGGGCCTTTTTCGCCGGGGCCCTGGCCGACCGCTTCGGGCGCAAGCCCCTGATGCTGGCCACGGCCGTGGCCTTTGCCATCAGCGCCTGGGGCTCGGGCATTGCCGGGGGATCCACGGAATTCGTCATCTACCGGGTTCTGGGCGGCCTGGCCGTGGGCGCGGCCAGCATCCTGGCCCCGGCCTACATCAGCGAGATCGCGCCGCCGCGGATCCGGGGGAGGCTGGCCACGTTGCAGCAGATGATGATCGTCATCGGGCTGTTCCTGGCGTTTCTGAGCAACTACCTGATCGCCTCGGCCGCCGGCGGCAGTGCTTCCGCCGTGTTCTGGGGCGGGTGGCAGGCCTGGCAGTGGATGTTCTGGATGGAAATCTTCCCGGCCCTGCTGTTCCTGGTCTGCCTGCTGCTCATCCCCGAGTCGCCGCGCTTTCTGGTGGCCGCGGGCCGGGACGAGCAGGCCGCCTCGGTGCTCTCCCGCATCTCCGGCGCGCAAAAGGCCGCGGCCCAGGTCGCGGACATCAAATCCACCCTGGAGGTGGGCCGCAAACCCAGGCTTGCGGACACCATCAACCACGTCACCGGCAAGGTCCATCCCATCGTCCTGGCCGGTCTGGCCATTGCCGTGCTCCAGCAGTTCACGGGCATCAACGTGGTCATGTACTACGGCTCGGTGCTCTGGCAGGCCGCCGGGTTCAGCGAGGGAGACTCCCTGCTGGTCAACGTGATCAGCGGCTGCGTCAACGTCGGGTTCACCTTCGTGGCCATCGCCCTGGTGGACCGCATCGGCCGCCGGCCCCTGCTCCTGGCCGGGGCCCTGGGCCAGGCCGTGATGCTGGCGACCATGGCCATAATCTTCGCCACCGCGGACAAGGACCCCGGCCTGGGCCTGCACCTGGGCCGGGTTGCCGGCACCGGCGCCCTGCTGGCGGCCAATGCCTATATCGCCTTTTTCGCGGCCACCTGGGGCCCGGTGGTCTGGGTAATGCTTGGCGAGATGTTCCCCAACCAGTGCCGCGGCGCGGCCCTGGCGGTTTGCGGTTTGGCCGGATGGTTCGCCAACTTCCTGGTGACCATGACCTTCCCCATCCTGCTCGCCGCGTTCGACCTGGGCATCACCTACATGATCTATGCGGCCTTCGGTCTGGTAGCCTGGTTCTTCGTCCGCGGGTTCGTGGAGGAAACCAAGGGCAGGACCCTGGAGGAAATGTCGCATTGAAAAGCATGGCGGCGCATCGGGATATGCCCTGGGGCGTCCTTGCGGTCTGAGTATGGCGCTGAATGTCCGGGGCTGGGTCTGTTTCAGTGAGTTCACG
>SKYX01000435.1 GCA_007127655.1 Desulfonatronum sp. | reverse complement strand
GACACCAACGGGGGGTGCCTCCCCCAGGAGGTCGGGGAGATCCTGGCGCAGGTCCAGGAGGCCCTGCCCGGAGCCAGGCTGGGCATCCATACCCATAACGACTCCGAAACCGCGGTGGCCAGCTCGTTGATCGCCGTGGCCCGGGGAGCGATGCAGGTCCAGGGGACCATCAATGGATACGGCGAACGGTGCGGCAACGCCAATCTCTGTTCCGTGATTCCGAACCTGGAACTGAAAATGGGCCGCGCGTGCCTGCCCGAGGGGCATCTGGCCCGGCTCACGGCCACGGCCCATTTCGTCTCTGAAGTGGCCAACCTGAAACCCTTCCTGCGTCAACCCTTTGTGGGCAATTCCGCGTTCGCACACAAAGGCGGCATCCATGTCAGCGCCGTGACCCGCAACCCCATGACCTACGAGCATATCCAGCCGGAACTGGTGGGCAACAAACAGCGCATCCTGCTCTCCGACCTGGCCGGCCGGAGCAATATTCTCTTCAAGGCCAAACAGTTCGGCTTTCACCTGGAAAAGGACGACCCGTTCGTTTCCGAACTGCTTGCCGAGATCAAGCAGCGAGAGAGCAACGGCTTTGAATACGCCGCAGCCGAGGCGTCCTTCGAGCTGCTTCTGAATCAGACCCTGGGCCGGATGCGCCGCTACTTCACCCTGCTCAGCTTCCGGGTCATCGATGCCCGGCACGAAGACCAGGCCCAGCCCTGGGCCGAGGCCACGGTCATGCTCAAGGTGGGCGGGGTGGTGGAGCACACCGCGGCCGCCGGCCAGGGCCCGGTCAACGCCCTGGACAATGCCCTGCGCAAGGCGTTGGAGCGGTTCTATCCCAATCTCAAGGAAATGCGTCTCGAGGATTTCAAGGTCCGGGTCCTCTCCGGTCGGTCCGGTACGGCCTCCCACGTCCGGGTGCTCATCGAATCCGGCGATGCCCACTCCAGTTGGATCACCATCGGCGTGTCCCACAACATCATCGAAGCCAGCTGGCAGGCCCTGGAAGATTCCATGAACTACAAGCTGTTCAAGGACGACCAGCGCAAACTGGAGCAGATCACCACGGAAAAATAGGATGCTTTCCCCGGTATGGCCGGGGCGCGACACATTGGAGGGGCACGGCGCGCCGTACCCCTACCATATGGACAGTATAGAGCGACAAAAAGGGGGCGAGGACATGTACATCCTCTGCCCCCTATCTGTGTGAGGGAAAAAAGGCGTTGCCGCCTCAATCCCCCTTCCGTCTCTTCCTGCGCTCTTTCATCTTTTCCTCTTCCTCCTGCCGCAAGGCCCGCCGCAACACCTTGCCCACCAGGGTCTTGGGCAGTTCGGTGCGGAACTCCACCCGGCGGGGGACTTTGTATTTGGCCAGCTTCTGGGAGCAGAACTCGATGATCTCCGATTGTTCGATCACTTCGCCGTCCTTGGGCACGATGAAGGCCTTGACGATCTCCCCCCGTGTGGGATGCGGAATGCCCACGGCCACGGCTTCCTTGACCTTGGGGTGCTCGTAGAGCACCTCGTCCACGTCCCGGGGATAGACGTTGTACCCGCCGGTGATGATCAGGTCCTTTTTCCGATCCACGATGAAGCAGAACCCGTCCTCGTCCATGTAGGCGATATCGCCGGTGTATAGCCAGGTATTACGGATGGTGGAGGCGGTTTCGTCGGGCCGATTCCAGTAGCCCTGCATGACCTGATGCCCCCGGACCACCAACTCGCCCAGTTTGCCAATGGGCACGGGCACGGCCCCGCCTTCCATGTCCACGATGCCCGCCTCGGTGCCGGGCAGAGGGATGCCAATGGAGCCGGGCTTGTGCTTGCCGTCCAGAGGGTTGAGATGGGTCACCGGCGAGGCTTCGGTCAGGCCGTAGCCTTCGATGATCTCGGCCCCGGTCAATTTCTGAAATTTCTGCATGACTTCCACAGGCAGCGGCGCGGAGCCGGAAATACAGTAGTCAATGGAAGACAGCTTGAACTGGCCGAGATTCTTGTGCTGAATCATGGCCACGAATATTGCCGGGACGGCCGGAAAAATCGTGGGCTTGTACTTCTGGATGGCCTTCAGCAGGTCCGCCACCACCAGCCTCGGAAAGGGGATAATGGTCGCGCCCAGGCCCACGGCGAAGTTCATGCAGACCGTCAGACCGAAAATATGAAAAAACGGCAGTACGGCCAGCAAGGTGTGCTGGGACTTCTTCAGCTTGGGCAGCATGGCCAGGCATTGCTGGACATTGGCGGTCAGGTTGGCGTGGGACAGCATCACTCCCTTGGGCACTCCGGTGGTCCCGCCGGTATACTGGAGCATGGCCAGATGGCTGCGCGGATCGTCGATGACATGGCTATACACCTCCTTCCCTTTCACGATCTCCTTCCACGGAAGTATCGCCCCGTCGTCGTAGGGGACGTCCTTGCCGAGACCCTGCTTCCAGGCCTTGAGCTTGTAGAGCTGGCGCAGGGGAAAGCCCAGAGCGTCGGCAATGCTGGCGACGATGATCTTTTTGAGGTGCACGCGCCGCCGCAACCCGGCGACCTTGGACCAGAGCAGATCCAGAGTGACCAGAAACTCCGCGGAACTGTCCGAAATCTGGTCTTGCAGCTCGTTTTCCATGTACAGAGGATTCATCATCACCACCACGCCCCCGGCCTTGAGGATGGCGAAGTAGGTGATCAAGGTCTGAGGCAGGTTCGGCAGGAGCACCGCGACCCGGCTGCCGGCGGTCAGCCCGAGCCCCCGCAGATTCGCGGCCATGACCCCGGTCAAGCGCTCAAATTCAGCGTAGGTTATGGACCAGTTCTGAAAGACAATGGCCTTGCGTTGAGGATGATTCCGGGCCGA
Source organism: Desulfonatronum sp. (assembly GCA_007127655.1). GTDB lineage: Bacteria > Desulfobacterota > Desulfovibrionia > Desulfovibrionales > Desulfonatronaceae > Desulfonatronum. Next base: position 3,312 of record SKYX01000435.1, on the reverse strand, counting down.
TCGGGCCAGCAATTCATGGATGGCCATGGCCTCCGGCTCAAACGGGGTGGGGACTTCGGGGTCATAGAATTTTCGCCAAGGGCTCGGCACGTCGATCATGGTCACCTCGTAATGGCTGGATTCGATAGCCGCGTATCGCGCGACCGCTCTGAAAGGAAGCGGACTTCCCGAGAGGGAAGTCCCATAGCTTCACGTTCCGGGGTTAGTAACGACTTCACTCCTTCAGGGCAATACTTTTGCCAAACGGAAAACATCGACAAATGTCTTGATAACCGGACAACAACACGGTTCCCGGATCACAGCAGACAGGCTTGCGGGTCCACGCCCCAGATGTTCTGGGCGTAGTCCATGACCGAGCGGTCGCTGGAGAACTTGCCCATGTTGGCCGTGTTCAGGATGGAGCGTCGGGTCCACTCGTCCTGGTCCCGGTAGAGCGTACTGACCTGCTCCTGGCACTGCACATAGGCCTGGTAGTCCGCCAGGACGCAAAAGTAGTCGCCATGGTGCAGCAGATTGTCGATGATCGGCGCGAACAGGCCGTGGTTGTGAGCGGAGAAGACGTTGCCGGAGATCATGGACAGCACCTGCTTCAGCTCCGGATCGTTTTCGCAGAACTGCCAGGGATTGTATCCGCCGCGACGCAGGGCCTTGATCTCTTCTGCGGTGCGGCCGAAGATGAACATGTTTTCCTTTCCGATCTCCTCCAGCATTTCCACGTTGGCCCCGTCCAGGGTGCCGATGGTCAAGGCCCCGTTGATGGCAAACTTCATGTTTCCGGTTCCCGAGGCTTCGTAGCCGGCCGTGGAAATCTGTTCGGACAATTCCGTGGCCGGGATGATCCGTTCGGCCTGGGACACGCAATAGTTGGGCAGAAAAACCACTTGCAGCCGTCCGGCCACGTCCGGATCGGTGTTGACCACGTCGGCCACGCCGTTGATCAGCCGGATGATCAGCTTGGCCATGGAGTAGGACGGCGCGGCTTTGCCGCCGAAAAACACGGTCCGGGGAACGAAATCCCCCTGAGGGTCGGCCTTGATTCGGTTGTAGAGGGTGATCACGTGCAGCACGTTGAGCAGTTGGCGCTTGTATTCGTGGATGCGCTTGACCTGAACGTCGAACATGGCGTCCAGGTTGCATTCAAAGCCCAGCTTGCGAGTCACGTAGGCTGCCAAGCGTTCCTTGTTGGCCCGCTTGACCTCCCGCCACGTTGTCCGGAAAGCCTGATCCTCGGCATGGGGGACCAAATCACGCAGCCGGTCCAGGTTGTACAGCCAATTTCCTGAAATCTTTTGCGAAATCAGTTCGGACAGGCCGGGGTTGCACTGATTCAGCCAGCGCCTCGGAGTGACGCCGTTGGTCACGTTGCGGAACCGGCCCGGAAACACGGCGTGGAACTCCGGAAACACCTCGGCCTTGATGATCTCCGTATGCATGGCCGCCACGCCGTTGACCGAAAAGCTGCCCACGATGGCCAAGTTGGCCATGCGCACGGCTTTTTCCGGGTGTTCCTGGATGATGGAAAGTCGGGATTTGCGGCCGGCTGGGTCGGGATGGCCGTCGTCCAGGCCGTCCAGCCACTCCATGAACCGGTGATTGATCTCGTAGATGATTTCCATGTGCCGGGGCAGGACCCGCTGGATCAGGGAGCAAGGCCAGCTTTCCAGGGCCTCGGGCAGAATGGTGTGGTTGGTGTAGGCGAAAACCCGGGTGCACAGATCCCAGGCCGTGTCCCAGTCCAGCAGTTCCTCGTCCACCAAAACGCGCATCAGTTCGGGAATGGCGATGGTCGGGTGCGTGTCGTTGAGCTGGATGACCACCATTTCCGGGAGTTTATCGAATGTGCTGAACTTCTTTTTATAGCGGCGCAGAATGTCGTCCAGGGAAGCGGCCACGAAGAAATACTGCTGACAAAGCCGGAGCACCCGGCCCTGGAGCTTGTCATCGCTGGGATAGAGCACCTTGGAGATGGTCTCGTCCCGGATCTTGGCCTCCAGCGCGCCGATGTAGTCTCCGGTATTGAAGAACTCCAGGTTGAATTCCGTGTCCGACTTGGCGGCCCACAGCCGCATGTTGATGGCCCGACCGTTACGGTATCCCGGAACGAGCAGGTCGCAGGCCATGGCCAGGACTTTTTCCGTGTCCACCCAGTCGTGACGCAGCCGGCCCTGGTCGTCCACCCAGGTCCGGACCCGGCCGAAAAAGTTGACCGGGGTCATGAACCGGGCCCGGTCGAACTCCCAGGGAGTACCATGTTTGGTCCAGTTGTCCGGCTGCTCCACCTGGGCCCCGTTTTCGATGGTCTGGTGAAACATGCCGTAATCGTAACGGATGCCATAGCCGTAGCCGGAGATGCACTGGGTGGCCATGGAGTCCAGATAGCAGGAGGCCAGGCGGCCCAGACCGCCGTTGCCCAGCCCGGCGTCCCATTCCACCTCGGCCACGTCTTCCAGGTCCAGGCCGAATTCGGCCAGGGCTTCCTTGGCCAGATCGTGCAACCCCAGGCAGTGCAGACTGTTCAACAGCGACTTGCCGTGCAGATATTCCATGGACAGGTAGTACACCCGTTTGGCCTGTTCATGGTAGTACGAACGTTGGGTCTTGATCCATTGCGCGATCATCCGGTCGCGGATGGCCAGGGCCAGGCCATTGTAATACGTGAAATTATTGGGCCGGGCATAGTCGTTGCCCAGACTGGTCACCACGTGCCGCACGATGTCGCGCTTGAGCCCTTCCACACTGTCGCCGCCGTGCAAATCGCCGTCCCACTGGACGAGACGATTTTTCCGGTCCGGGGAGGCTCCCGCTTCTGCTTTGCCCTTATTCTTCTTGGCCATGGAATTGTCCTTTTTTGTTTTGATTGCTCCACTGTCCTGACGATCACGTCATCCCGCGACAATCCGCGAACGTGCTCGGAACCCTAGCGAAGATCAGGGTTTGTTGCAAACGAATCGTGATTGTAGACACGCCCGGAATCAGCTACAGGAAAAGCAATCGAGGCTTTCTTGGAAAGCTTGGTCTTTGACGACGAGCCCCGGATAGGAGATACGCGAATGATTCTCGTGACCACCCACGTCAATACCGACTTCGACGCCCTGGCGTCCATGGTCGCGGCCGCCTTCCTGCATCCCGGCGCGACACGTCTCGTCCCGTCCCACGTCCAGCCCGCGGTTCGCGACTTCCTGGCCGTACATTGGGATCTGCTCCGGCTCAACCACCGGGACTCCGTGGACCTGGCCGAGGTGAATGAGTTGGTGGTCACGGACACATCCAGTTGGGAACGTCTGGACAACATGAAGGAACTGACTTCCCGCG
>SKYX01000241.1 GCA_007127655.1 Desulfonatronum sp. | reverse complement strand
GGACAAAGGATGAACGCGTATTCAATGATGTTTTCCAACTCCCGGACGTTGCCTGGGAACGGATGACGTACCAGCAGGCGCATCACGTCTTCCGTCACTCCCTGAATGTCCTTGCCGGTCAATACGTTCTGGCGCTTGACCACATGCTGGACCAGCAGCGGGACGTCCTCCGGTCGCTCCCGCAAGGGCGGCAGGACCAGACGGACCACGTTCAAACGGTAATAGAGATCCCCCCGGAACTCCTGGCGGGCGACCATATCCTCGAGATCCTTGTTGGTGGCCGCGACGACCCGGACGTTCACCGGCACGCCGCGTACCGCCCCCAGAGGCTCAACCACCTTTTCCTGCAAGACGCGCAGAATCTTGACCTGCAGGGCCAGGGGCATGTCGCCGATTTCGTCGAGAAACAAGGTCCCACCGTCGGCTGTCTGGAACCGGCCCGGCTTGTCCCGCTTGGCGTCCGTAAAAGCCCCGGCCTTGTGGCCGAACAGTTCGCTTTCCAGCAACTGCTCCGGTAGGGCCCCGCAATTCACGGCCACGAACGGTTTGCCGTTGCGGCCACTCAGATTGTGGATCGCCCGGGCCACCAACTCCTTGCCCGTGCCCGACTCGCCGAGCAAAAGCACCGTGGATCCGCTGGCCGCGATCTGGGGCAGGATGCTCAAGGTTCGCTGAAACACCGGACTCTTGCTGATGATATCCTCCACCCGGTACAACCCATCCAGCTTTTTCTGGATCTGACGCAGGGCCGAAAGGTCGCGAAACGTCTCCACTCCGCCCACGATTTTGCCCCGCCGGTCCCGCAACGGAGCGGCGTTGATGCTGATGGGCACCCGTGTTCCATCGCTGCGGACGAAATACAGCGACCGATTGGCGCGGCTTTCCCCGGCCTCCAGAGAGGCCTTCAGGGCACAGGCCCCGTCGCAGATGCTGGATCGAAAAACTTCCCAGCACTTCCGCCCCAAAGCCTCGTCCTTCAATACACCGGTAATATCGCAGGCCGCGCGGTTGAAAAAGGTGATGTTCCAATCCTTGTCCACGGTGAACACCCCGTCGGCAAGGCTGTCCATGATATGTTCACAGGATATATCGTTTAAAAAATGCATTCTCGCCTCACTCGACAATCAACCTCTCTCCCATCGGGAGAAGAATGCGCCCAGCAAAACAAAATGGGCAAATTTTACGTCCAAACCATTTCTATGCAAACCCTGGAAGATGTCAACCCATTCAAAATACAGGCAACTCTCTGGCGGCATGAAAGCTGCTCAGGCAATTGCCAGACGGATGACAACCAAAGGAGGGCACGGAGGACGTCTTGACCATGACGGGGCGAGTCCTCGAGGCGGACGCCGGAACCCTGACTGAATTCTCTGCCTTGCCGCTGGTCCACGCAGTGCTCGCAGGAGCCCTCCTGGTCAGGGCATTGGACCAAACCGGGAGTCGCATTTCCTTGGGGATTGCGCGAAACCCATTTTTTGCGTTTTTTTCGAATTAATTTTCAGTCCCTTTCTTTTCCTACATTTTCATATTTTCAACCAACAACCCCGTGCCCATCCTCTTCTTGCAGGCCACTGAAAGGGAAGTTTTCCGCCTAGTTATCAAAAGGGAACGCTCCTTCACCTCCCTCTTGCATTACTTTAGAAAGTATGTGTATTATGTCACAAACTAAAAAACACAAAGAAGCAAGGCTATATACGACAAATACAGTCAAGATTACGCCATTTCATATATAAATTCGTTCAAGATGAACGAGGAATAAGGAAAACGAGATAACAAAGAGCACGCGACAAAGGTGAGCGTTTCGTGATCTCCCCTTAAAACAATGCATCAACAAATACCACTGAATTTGTCAACATTGCTTGGCGCCAAGGAATGCCCATGAAAATTAGAAACATGGTTCAGAACTTGACGTTCAAGATGCTTCTTTCCGGCGGAATAACGTTCTTCATTTGCGCCGGTCTTTGGACCGCGTTCAATATCGTCTACCTGCGCGACTTCATCCTGCGCAGCGTCAAATCCGACATCGTCATCCTTTCGGACACCATTCTCCTCGGTTTGGACTATGCCATGCTCCTGGACTCCGAGGACGACATCAAGCAGATCATCAACAACATCAGCCAGCAAGAAGACATCAAGGCCATCCGTCTCCTGGATAAGAAAGGCCGAATCGCCTATTCGAGTAAAAGCGAAGAGGTCGGGACCTATCTGGACATGCGTGACGCGTCCTGTTGGACGTGCCATGCCCAGTCGCCGCCCCCGGCGACCATGAGTCAGGAGAAACGCAGCAGAATCATCGCGGCTGATGAGGCAACCATCGTCGGCACCATCACACCCGTTCCCAACAAACCCGGGTGCTACGGCCCGCCGTGTCACGTACATTCCGAGGACGAGCAACTGCTCGGTCTGCTGGACATGGAGGTGAGCACGGAGATCAAAGGCACGAAACTGCGCGACTTTGAACGTGCCAACATGCTCATTTCCTTCCTGGTCTTTATGGCCACCTTCCTGGTCTTGTTCCTGAACTACCACATCCTTATCTTCAAGCCCATTCGGCGGCTGATCAACGTGACCAGGGACATCTGCGCCGGAGAGGACTACACGGGCATTAACATCAAGCAGGCCGACGAAATCGGGGTCCTGGCCGACTCGTACAACACCATGTGCCGCAAGGTGGCGGAAAAGGAAGCGCTCCTGGTCGCCCAGCGCGAGGAGTACCGCAATCTTTTCCAGAACGTTCCCTGCCTGCTCAGTGTCGTGGACCACAACTACAAAGTCATCCGGCACAACACAAAATACGAGGATCACTTCGGCGGCAACATCCAAGGGCGGCATTGCTACGAAATCAACAAGGGCTTGACCAAGCGCTGTCCAGTCTGCCCCGTGGAAAAGACCCTTTTATACGACTCCCCGCATGTCAGCGAGGAAGTTGGCCTTTCCAAGGAAGGCAAAACCATCCACTGGATCGTCTATACGGCTCCGGTCAAGGACGCCGAGGGCAACACCGTGGCGGCCATGGAAATGATGCTGGACATCACGGCGCGCAAGGAACTCGAATTCAAACTGGCCGCCTCCGAGCTGTTCTACCATTCCATTTTCGAGGCCATCCCCAGTGCGCTGTTCGTCCTCAACACCCAAAACCTATCCATCATGAACTGCAACGACGCGGTTCTCAAAATGTATGGATACAAACCAGAGGAATTATTGAACAAGCCTTTCACATGGCTGTTCAAGGAAGAAGAGCGGGAGTATTGGACACGGAATCTGCGAACCACCCAAGAAATCCACCAGACGTCGCAACTCACCAAAGACGGCCGAAGCATCTTCGTCTCCATGCGCATCTCGTTGTCGACGTTCGAGGCCTACGATGTGTTGATCGTCTCGTGCAGCGACATCTCCAAGCGCCTGGAGGCGGAGCAGCAATTCATCCATGCCAGCAAGATGACCACCCTGGGCGAAATGGCCACGGGAGTGGCTCATGAACTCAACCAGCCATTGACGATCCTGAAATCCATCAGCGGATTTCTGGCCAGAAAGGTCGGCAAGGGACATTACATAGATTCTGAGATGCTGGATGAGATCTCCCAAAGCATTAGCACGCATGTGGATCGGGCGGGAAAAATCATCTCCCACATGCGCGAATTCGGCCGCAAGTCCGAACTCAAGACCATGCCCGTCCAGATCAACGACGTCATCAGGCGCGGTTTTGAGTTCTTCAGTCAGCAACTCAACGTCCGCAACATTTCCGTGGAGTGGCGCCTCCAAGAGGATCTTCCCCTGATCATTGCCGAACCGAATCGCCTTGAACAGGTGATCATCAACCTGTTGATCAACGCCCGGGATGCCATTGAAGAACGCTGGAACGGCAAGGAAGTCAAAAATGGCGACAAGACCATCACCATTGAGACCGAATCTTCGGATGCAGTCGTGACCATCAGAATATGCGACACCGGTTCTGGAGTGCCGTCGAACATGAGTGAAAAAATTTTCGAACCGTTTTTCACCACCAAGGACGTGGGCAAGGGCACGGGCCTGGGACTTTCCATCTCCTACGGTATTATCCAAGATTACAACGGAACCATCGTCGCAGAGAACCGGGAAATTGGCGGAGCCTGCTTCACGATCACTTTTCCGGTGGCTGACCAGGAGAACTGTCTGTGGCTGGATGACCGATCCATCTGTTCACGGGCGGACTTTGAAGCACAGGAAACAAATCAAAAAGAGGACAAGCCTGAAGACCGCAACAAGGAGGACCATGCCTGAAAACGCTTCGAACCGACCGACAAGAGGGCGATTCCGTGATGTGGCCCTCAACGGCCTTGGGCAACGTGCACCAGTCTGGAGACGACGGTGAACGTCATCAACAACCATGACACAATACAACCGTAACAACGGAGGAGTGCATGCAACGAAGAGTTCTTTTCATCTGTTGCCTTGCCCTGAGCGTCTTCATCGCCGGGACCATCGTCGCCCAGGAGGATCGCTATTTTATCGAGAGCAAGGAGTTTGAAAATCGTCAGCGCCCCGGTGTGGAGTTCAACCATCTGCTCCACTACGAAATCATTGATTGCATGGACTGTCACCATGATTACGTCGACATCAATGGGAGAAAGGAAAATGTCTGGGACATGTTTTCCGGCAAGAACTATTGCTCCGATTGCCATACAGTGAGTGGGCAGGACGATACGGGCATCGGCCTGATGCAGGCTTTTCACGAGCAATGCATCGACTGTCACCAAGAGTACCACAGCCAGGGTAAAAATACCGGATACATTATGTGCGGGGAATGTCACGTCAGACGGTAACCGCTTCGTCAAGCGGAAATGACTCCACCGCATCCCGTGATGTGATTCAACGGGGATGCCGAACGCATTTCCTGAACTTCAGCGTTCCAACAGAAACAAAGTGAGGAGTGATTATGCAAGATGCTGCATCGTCCTGGGATTGGCAGCCGGGTGAGCGGGTCATCCTGGATACGACCACCTGCGGGGTTGCGCACCAGTGGCAGGAGGAGCCTTACGTCGCTCCGGACGGCGAGAGTATCGCCGCCATTGTCCGGCTGGAAGACGATACGTTTTCCATGTGCGTGAACGGAAAAACCTGGGAATCTGGTTTCGAAAAATTGTGGAAGCCCGGTTTCTCCCCTGACGGACGCCTTGTGGCCATCGCCCAGCAGGACGGCGAATGGACCCTGGCCGTGGATGGAGAACCCTGGGAGAAATTCTACGCCTATCTCTGGCACCCCTGCTTTTCAGCAGACGGTTCGGTCATCGCCGCCGCCATCCAGAATGACGGCCAATACGGTATGAGCGTAGACGGCGAGGACTGGGCGAACCTGTTCGACAACGCCAACGACTACACCGTCAGCGCCAACGGGCAAAGCACGGCGGCAGTGGTCCAGACCGAGGCCATGGCCGCCGCGGACCTGGCCGCCTTCCGCCGCGGGGTTTACACCGTGGCCGTGAACGGGAAGGCCTGGAAAAAGACCTTCATGAACGCCTGGACCCCGGCCTTCGATTCCCAGGGCCAAAAAGTGGCCGCCCAGGTTCGCCTGAATCTCTATGAATACACCATTGCCGTGGACAACGCGGTCTGGGACCAAACCTACAACTGTGTCTGGGAACCTCGCTTCAACCCAGCCACCGGCGCGGTGGTCGCCCCGGTGCGCATCGCCGGAGCCTGGGGCATGGCCCAGGACGGCAAAACAATTTGGGAACCAAGCTTTTTTCAGTGCTGGCATCAACAGTTCAGCGCAGACGGCAAAACCCTGGCCGCCATCGTGGCCCCCACCTTCGGCGCGTTCACCGTGGCCGTGAACGCCAAGCCCTGGTCCGCCACGTTTCCCGTGGTCATGGACCTGACTCTGTCCGCTGACGGCAAACGCGCCGCGGCCCTGGCCTGCAACAACAACGTGGACTGGCGGGTGGTGGTGGACGGCAGCCCCTGGACCGGAGTCTACGACATGGCCTGGAAGCCGGTCATCAATGCTGACGGAACCCATGTCGCCGCCAAGGTGGAAAAGGCGGGCCGACATGCCGTGCTCGTGGACGGCAAGGCCTACAAGCGGGACTTTGACCGCGTCTGGGAACCCGCATTCAGCCCCGACGGCTCCAAGGTGCTCATCCGGGCCGTGGACAAGGGCGCGTTCGTGCGCATC
>SKYX01000203.1 GCA_007127655.1 Desulfonatronum sp. | reverse complement strand
ATGAAGATGACGTCATCACGGGGTGATGCACAGTATTTTCCAATACCAATTCCGATTTCGATTTCGATTTGGATCGCGATTTGGATTTTGATGAGAACGAATCCCCCCTGTTGATCTTCCATCATTCCTTGACAGCGGCGTACCCAGTCCATAGATTACTATGTTTTTTACATCTTTATTTCACGGAAAGGAGAGCAATTCATGGCTTACGATATCCGATTGGTAAAGCTGATCACCGGCGATATGGCCCTTGGAAAATGGGAAGAAAGCGAACACAAAATCAAGGACATCGCCGTCATCCAGACCATGCCCACCCAGAGCGGCGGCGTCCAGATGATGCTCCTGCCCTTCGGCTACCCCTTTGAAACCGAGATCACCGGCGAGATTTCCCTGGATCACGTCATCTACGTCTACAAAACCTTCCCGGACGAACTGAAGACCAAATACATGGAAGCCAGCAGCAACCTGACCCTGTCCTCTCCCGGGGACCTGCAACGCCTGAAGAACATGGGCGGCCCCGGCGGAGCCCCCGGCGGGAAAGGCATCTCCCTGATTAAATAGCGGCCTTCCCGGCCTCTGACCCTTATTCGACGAAGGGCGGCGGAATATGGAACACCGCCGCCCTTTGTTCGTTCATGAGACCACCCCATGCGCGACCTGCTCCCCCTGCTTCCCCGACCAAGCCAGTACCTGGGCACCGAGCCCAACGCCGTGCACAAGGACCCGACCCAGGTGCGGGTGCGCGCGGCCCTGGCTTTTCCGGACCTGTACGAGGTGGGCATGTCCTACCTTGGCGGGCGCATCCTTTATCATGCGGTGAACGCTCATCCGGAATTCTGGGCCGAGCGGGCCTTTGCCCCACCCCTGGAAGCGGCCCAGATTCTGCGGGACTCGGGAACACCCCTGTGCACCCTGGAATCCGCCACCCCCCTGAGGGACATGGACGTCCTCGCCTTCAGCCTGACCCACGAACTGTGCTACACCAACGTCCTGTACATGCTGGACCTGTCGGGGATCCCGTTTCGCTCCGAAGACCGGGACGAGCGGCACCCTCTGATCCTCGGGGGCGGCGGAGTGGTCTTCAACGCCGAACCCATGGCCCCGTTTTTCGACCTGTTCGTGGCCGGGGACGGAGAAGAGGCCCTGCCGGAAATCCTGGCCCTGGTCGACCGCTGCAAGCCCCAGGGCCTTTCCAAATCCAGATTCCTCCAGGCGGCCCGGGAGATCACCGGCTGCTATGTGCCGTCGTTTTTTGCCGCCGGACCTGAAAACGTCGCAAGCCCCCCGGCGGCGCTCCGGCCCCTTTATGCCGACTATGCCCAGGTGGAAAAGCGCATCCTGCCGGACCTGAGCGCCGCGGACTTTCCCACGGAGCAAATTGTTCCCTTTGGGCCCGTGGTCCATGACCGTCTGAGTATCGAGATCGCCCGGGGCTGCACCCGAGGCTGTCGGTTCTGCCAAGCCGGGATGATCTATCGCCCGGTCCGGGAACGCCGCCTGGACGAGTTGGACCGGATCATCCAACAGGCCCTGAGCCGAACCGGGTTCGACGAACTCTCCTTCCTCTCCCTGAGCACCGGGGACTTCTCCTGCCTGGACGCCTTGTTCCAGCGCAGCCATGCCCAGTGTCGGGATCGGCAGGTCTCGGTCTCCCTGCCCTCGCTCCGGGTGGGCTCGGTCAGCGGCCAGGTCATGGACATGATCGCCGGCATCCGCCGCACCGGCATCACTCTGGCCCCGGAAGCCGGAAGCCAACGTCTTCGGGACGTGATCAACAAAAACATCACCGAACAGGCCCTGCTGGACCATACCCGCGAACTCTTCACCCGGGGCTGGTCCTCGGTGAAACTCTACTTCATGATCGGCCTGCCCACGGAAACCGACGAGGATTTGCGGGCCATCGTGGACCTCTGCCTGAAGGTGGCGGCCACGGCCGGAGAGCGGGCCAAACGCCTGCAGATCACGGCTGCCATTTCCCCCTTCGTGCCCAAGCCCCAGACCCCGTTCCAGTGGGAGGAGCAGCTCTCCTTCGAGGAAACCCGGCGGCGTCTGAATCGGCTCAGGGATCTCTTTCGGCCGCACAAGCGCTTGGTGATGCGCTGGCACATGCCGGAAATGAGTTACCTGGAGGGCATCTTTTCCCGCGGGGACCGGGCCCTGGCAGACGTGGTGGAGCGGGCCTTTGCCAAGGGCGCGCTGTTTTCCAGTTGGGCCGACTCCCTGAGCCTGGAGTCCTGGCTGGAGGCCATGCGGGAGAGCGGCCTGGACCCGGACGGGTACCTCCGGGCCAGAGTCCCGGAGCAGCCGCTGCCCTGGGACCACGTTTCCAGCGGCATCCGCCGCTCCTTTCTGCTGCGGGAGCGCCGCCTGGCCCTGGAGGGCCGGACCACGCCGGACTGCCGCCAAGGCAAGTGCCTGGGTTGCGGCGTCTGCACCACGACCAAGGTCAAGACCGCGCTACGCCGCCAGACCGGCCTGGATATTCGGCCTCGGGTGAATCAGGACGAGCAGGCCGGCAGCTTGACCCCGTGGATGGGGAATGGAAAGGATGGGAGTGATGGGCCGAATGGGAATGAGGGGACGGGAGGGGAGGACGGCCGGAACCGGTTGGTTCCGACCGGGCAGCCTGAAGAGGCCTTGGGCCAGGCGCCAGGGCACGACCCTGAAGACCTGGGCGCCAAGGCCAATGCCCTGCGCATCGTCTACCGCAAGCTCGGCCCGGCGGTCTATTTCAGCCAACTGGAGCTGACCCGGCTTTTCGAGCGTTGCATGCGCCGGGCCGGGGTGGCCATGAGCTTTTCCCAGGGCTTTCACCCCATGCCCCGAATGTCCTTCGGCCGGGCCCTGCCCGTGGGCGTGGGCAGCGTTCGCGAGGAAATGGTCATCGTGCTGCGGGCCCCCATGACCGCCGCTGATCTCCGCGCCCGGCTGGCCCCGGAAATGCCCAAGGGGTTGGAAGTTCGCGATGTGGAGGACGCCCCGCTCAAGGGCCGGGCTGATCAGCCGGCCTTTGAGGAATACCTGCTCCACCTCCTGGACCGCGGTTCGCCATCCGTGGCTGAGGCAGTGACCCGATGGCGGTCGTTCCTCTCCACGGACCAGTTCGCCTTTGCCAAAAAGACCAAACGCGGCTCCCGGGAAATCAACCTGCGCGCCCTGTTCCGGTCAATTCAGTTCCTGGGGGAAAACCGGCTCCGGCTAATCTTCGACTTCCGTGAGGACTACCTCAACCCCTGGACCGCCATCACGGCCGTGACCCCGGAACTCTCCTTCCGGTCCACCCGGCTGACCAAAACCCGGGGCATGTCCGCTCACCCCTGAGTTTCACCCTAAACCATTATAACAAATAACTGATAACTGGGTTGCGGGCATGGCCCGCGTTAGTGAATTTGGTAGTGCAGGCATCTTGCCTGCACCGACAGGCAGGATGCCTGTTTTACCATTGAGACATGCCTCTTGCCCACTCTTGCAGAGCAAAAAGCACGGGCGGGGCAAAAAAGGTACATCAGCATCCGCCAACTCCCTTACCGCTATCCAGACCACTTCTCTCGGATGAAATGAATAGGTATCCTTTCGCGAAAGGATTGCGTGCGGTTTCAGTTCTTGATCGGCAATGAAAATTTGAAAATGCTTCCCTGGCCTGGCGTGCTCTCGACCCAAATGCGACCACAGTGCATCTCCACGTATTCCTTGCACAGGATCAGCCCAATGCCGGAACCGAGTTCACCCTTGGTGCCGACTTGCGACGTGGTCTTGCCAAGGGAGAAAATTTTGGCCACCGCGTCGTGATCCATGCCCACGCCGTAGTCCTGAACGGCAATGACGACCATGGCTCCGTCCTGTGTTGCCTCGATGGACACGCTGCTGTCGGGGTTGCTAAACTTGATGGAGTTGGTGAGCAGATTGCGCAGCACCATGTTCAGCATGCGCTGATCAGCGAAGACCGTCACATCGGAAGGTACGGTGCAACGCAGGGCTATTTTCTTCTGGTCAGCCACGGTTCGCAGCAACTCCGTGGTCCTGAGGATCACGTCTTCCAAACCAATCTCATCCGGTTCAAACGTGATCATCCCGCGATTCAATTTGGACCACTCCAGAAGATTCTCCAGCAAGGAAAACAGTTGTTCCGCGGAGTCCTTCATGCTCACGGCAACTTTATGCAACTCGTTCGCTGAAAAAAAACCGACATTATCCACCAGCTCCTTGGCCACCCAAATAAATCCGGTCATGGGGCTCTTCAGGTCGTGGGCGATGATGGAAAAGAATTTATCTTTTTCAGCCAATGCGAGCCGGAGTTGTTCATTCATCCTCGTAATTTCCAATTCCGCGTTTTTGTGAGCGGTGATGTCGCTGATCACAATGCGGCAGGTGGATGCGCCGTCGGTGTTGGCTAAAGCACCCTCCAGGCGCGCCCAAAAAAACGTGCCGTTCCGCTTCAGCAACCGCAGCTCGCATTCCTGAGGTTCACCGGTTGCGTGGAGCTGTTTATTTTTCAAATAGAAAATGTCCTGATCCTCTTTGTGGATGAACCGGGAGATCGTTTTTTTGTTCAGATTGCCGCGGGTCACGTCCAGCATTTTTGCGACGGTCAGATTGGCTTCCTGGATCAGTCCCTTGTCGTCGACCGTGCAATAGCCCACCGGAGCCAGATTGAAGAGGTCGAAATAGCGTGCCCGGACCGTATCCAGTTCGGCCTGGGTCCGGCGCAGTTCTTCGTTCTGCAGCTCCAGTTCGATCTTGTGCACGCGCAACTCATGGAGGGTTTGCCGGATTTCCTCGGGAACCTGGCCTTCCAAATTCCCGGACGACCAGTCGTCATTGTCCCGCAGGTAATCCTCGGCCCGTCGCCGCAGAAGAATCCGGTCAGCGGGGCCGCCCTTTTTCTTTGAAACAACGCTCCCACCGCCTTGTTTTGTTTTCCGTTTGGTCATGGCTTCTCTCCTTGCGACGTGTCCCCGGACATTCCCCCGGACATTCCCTTGGACATTCCCTTGGACCGACGGTTGCTAGGGAGTGTTTGCGGCTCCGTCCCTGGACACGCACAACGCCCAGGCGGGCTTTCCGTGTTCGTCGTTGACCGGTTCAGCCTGCAACGTAGAGAATCTTTCCACTCCGGCGCCTGTAACGACCCTGCCCCGGACCTCTTCCTTCTTTCCCGTTCCCAAGACCCGGCGGACCAGGGCAAGCTGTTCCTCCGCCTGCTCATGAGGAAAAAAATCATGGGGCGTTCTCCCGATCAGTTCAGCGGGCTGGACATGCAGGACTTCGGCAAAGGCGTCGTTCACGAACCGGTATGTTCCGTCGCGATTGACGCTGAAGATCGGATCGCTGCAGGATTGGACAAGCAGGCGGAACCGCTCTTCGCTCTGCTGCAACGCATCACCGACCTTTTTCATCGCCGTGACGTCCACAAAGGTCAGCACCGCGCCTTCGATGACGTTGTCCAGGGTACGGTAGGGCTGGATGCGCATGGCGTACCACCGACCCTCGGTTGTCCGCACCTCCACCTCCTTGGGAACCAGGGTGTCCAGTACGGACTGGGTGTCGGATATCAGCGTGTCGTAACCGGACAAGTTGGAGACGATGTGGGCCACGGGCCGACCGATGTCGCTCAGGATCAGGTTGATGATCCTGGTGGCCGCGGGGGTGAAGCGCAGAATGCGCAGTTGGTGGTCCACGAAAACCGTGGCAATGCCCGTGCCGGCCAGCAGATTGTTCATGTCGTTGTTGGCCCGGGACAGGTCGGCCACCTTGGCCTGCAGTTCGACGTTGACCGTGGACAACTCCTCGTTGACCGATTGCAGTTCTTCCTTGGAGGTTTCCAGCTCCTCGTTGGTGGATTGCAGTTCCTCGTTCACGGACTGCATCTCCTCGTTGGAGGACTTCAACTCTTCATTCGATGTCTCCAGTTCCTCGTTGGCGGCCTGAAGGTACTCATCCTTGGCCAGCAACTCCTGCTTCAGGGCCGCGATGCGGGCATCGGCATCCCCCCTCTCCCCCGTGCCCGGCTCTGATGACGGGATGCCATCCTGCCCGATGGCCATTGTTGTCGACTTCGGCTCTTGTGCCTGCTCCCGTGCCTGTTCCAGGACGACCAGGCACAGGGGTGGCTCCAATGAGGCGGCAGGGGCGACGGGCACCGGACGGACAATCAGGTTGACGGTGATGAAGTCGCCGTTGGTTTT
>SKYX01000194.1 GCA_007127655.1 Desulfonatronum sp. | reverse complement strand
GATTTGATGACCGTCTGCGCCCTGGTCCCGAAAGTTTTTTTCAACCTGGACTGCACCCTGTACATGTTCCAGGATCACCGCGTCGATCATATCGTCATTTGTCCGGAACGCGGCCAAAAACCGAACCCCGCGCCGAATATTCCCCTTTTCTCCATTCCCACTATCCATGAGGGCCACTATTATCTCCCGATCAAAGGCAACAAGGACCTGCAACCCCATCCTCCGACCGACTCCGAGAACCACCTGATCGGCGTCCTGGACATTCATCCGGCAGATGCCCTTTCCGACCACGACCGTCTTTTTCTGGAAAAATACGCCAACCGGATCGGCTTTCAACTGCACAACCGGATGATCAGTCAGAAAAACCAGGAACACATCCTGTTCATTCGCAGCCTGGTCAAGGACATCGGGCACAACGTCATCGTGCCCAACATGTACTTCAAATTGTTTTACCGTCGCCTGGAAAGCACCATCAACGCCCTGGGCGAACTGGCCGGGGATATGCACCACCTCCCTACGGACGCCCTGTCCGGCGACGAGGCGCGATGGAAACAACTCATCGCCAGAATGGACTACGTTCAGGACGCGCTTCAGGACCAGTTCCGGGAAATTCAGCGCCACTACGACAATACCAGCCTGTTTCTGGAAACGTTGCTGCGCAGAAGTCATTTTGAGCAGGGAAGGTACGTCCTTGAGAAACGGGTCTGCAATTTCAAGAACCAGATCATTGATCCGCAGATTGCCCGATTCATGACCCAGTTCGAGGATCGCGACATTGAAATCGCCTGGGCCGGGGTTCCGGACAAGGAAATCGAGGTGGTCGTAGACGTCGGCCTGATCACCCAGGTCTACGCCAACCTGTTTTCCAACGCCGTGAAGTACGCCGCCCCGGTTCGCGACGCCCGCGGCCGCTGGGTCAAATTCCTGTCCTATGGATGGGAGGACATGCCCAATTTCTTCGGCAACGGCCTGGATGGGGTCAAGCTGAACGTGTTCACCACCGGACCGCATATCACCGGCGAAGAGCGGGATCGCCTCTTTGAGGAAGGGTTTCGGGCCGGAAACACCGGGCAGGAGCCGGGGACGGGCCACGGCTTGTTCTTCATCCGCCAAATCGTGGAACTCCACGGCGGCAGGATGGGTTATGAGCCGACCCCCATGGGCAACAATTTTTATTTCATCCTGCCCAAGGAGGCTCCCCCGGCTTCTCCGTTGATTTCCCAATGTGATTATTCGCCAAACTCTTCACCAAGTCCGTCGGCTGGCTCTTGAGCTTTTTTACTGAATGCGATATTCTCAATTCTATGCCGAAACGATTAGTTGCCGTCAGGAGTAAGGAGGTGACGTTTTTCGCGACATTTCTGAAGCCCAACCATATTCCTTTTCGGTTTTTTCCGTGACACCACGGGCGTCGTGCCCTGCACCACTTACTTAGGTTTTAAGCAAAAGGAGTTGAAGTTATGAGCAAACATGTTCTGAAGCCGCTGTTTTCCCTAGTGGCCCTCCTGGGGCTGTTGGCCCTCTGCCTGGGCGTGTCGACGACTGCCGTCGCCCAAACCGAGCGGATCGTCCCCAAGGCGGAGAATTTTCTCTTTTTCGTCGACCACTCCGGATCCATGGCCATGAGCGCCCCTTCCGAGTCCAAAAGCTCCTTGGCCGCCCGCCACGATCCGAACAAGCAGGAAAAGATCGAGGTCACCAAGGAAGTCCTGAAGGCCATCAACAACGACATTCCGGACATCACCTTCACCGCTGGCTTGTACACTTACGGTCCCTTCCAGGAGTATATCGGCCCTTCCCCGTACGCCAAGGATCGTCTGAACCAGGGCTTCGACGGCCTGAAGACCCAGTACGACATTTTCGGTCGCCTGACCCCCATGGGCCTGGGCCTGAAGTCTCTTGACGCCGTTGTCGGCAGCCTCTCCCAACGACGCGCCGTGATCCTGGTCACGGACGGCGAATCCAACATCGGCCCCAAGCCGCTGCCCGTGGTGCAGGACATGTACGCCAAATACGGCGATAATATCTGCTTCCACGTGATCAGCTTCGCCCAGACCGCCGCTGAAAAGGCCCTGGTGGAGCAGATCGCGGCCATCAATCCCTGCACAGTTTCCGCCGACGTCAAGGACCTGCTGGACGACGGCAAGCGCGCGGACTTCGTGCGCAAGGTGTTCTACGACGTGGAAATCATCCCCGCCGCTCCCGTGGTGCAGCCCGCGCCACCTGCCCCGGTGGAGGAAGTCATCGTCTTCCGCAATGTCAACTTCGACTTCGACAAGTACAACATCAAGCCTGAATTCGCGCCCTTGCTCAAGGAAGCCGCTGAAATCATCAAGGCTCGCCCCGGAAAGCGGGTGGTCGTTGACGGCCATACCTGCAACATCGGCCCCGCCGTCTACAACATGGGCCTTTCCGAGCGCCGCGCTTCCTCGGTCCGGAGCTTCCTGGTCAACGAAGGCGTTCCCGCGGACCGCATCACGACGCAGGGATTCGGCTTGACCCAGCCCCGTTTCGACAACAACACCCGCGAAGGACGCTCCTTGAACCGACGCGTGGAAATCCGTTTCGAATAACCAAACCTTCCTAGTTCGTATCCCCCTCCCCGTCCGGGGAGGGGGCCTTCAACCCCTCACGAGACATTTATGCGGCACGTACACAGGAGCCTCTTGATTGCTGTTCTGCTTCTGGCGGTCCCCCTCCCATCGGCCGCCTCGGGGTTCGACACGCTCCCCGCCTCCTCGCAGACAATTTATGTTGAACAACAATTCGCCCTGTTCTCCCAAAACTGGATCGAAAAAATCGATCGCAATTTCCACTCCAGGATTGGAAACGTCGAGTTCGTGAACAATGGGGCCGGATATGTCGGACGTTACATGCAGGTGGACCGTGACTCCGTGGCTTGGTCCGTCAAGCAAACGAGCATCGGCCCCGGCAACTTCATCGGGATACTGGAATACACGGAATGGACCTATGAATCCGTGGCCGACACCCAGACCGCAGCGGCCCTGGGCCCCTTCGTACCGGTCCATGGCCGTAAGGTCACGGAAATATTTCAATATCACGCCAATCGGTGGCTGGAATAGCACCTGAATCATCCTTCCATCCCCCAAAAAAGCGACTCGGAAACTCCGAGTCGCTTTTTTTTGGTAAACTGCTCAACATATCCTCATCCCAAGACATGGGGCTGTCCGGCAAGTCCCGGCTTTCAGCACCGCTCCACGGATCATTGACAATTAACATGAAATCGCCTATCAACATCTTTATCGGTCTTTGTCGACAAAAGGGATTGTCTTACTCTCACATCAAGCCGGAGGTTCATTGTGTATGTTGCTTCAAAAAGGAATAAAAGCCATATTTTTCACCCTGCCCTTGCTTGTCCTGTCCTTGATCTTTCCCGCGGTTCAGTCGGCGCATGCCGCGGAGGTCAATATCTATTCCGCGCGGCAGGAGCATCTGATCAAGCCGCTTCTGGACCAATTTTCCGCCCAGACCGGAATCACCACCAATTTGCTCACCGGCCAGGGTCCCGCGCTCCTGGAACGGCTGCGTAGCGAAGGCCGAAACAGCCCCGCGGACGTACTGATCACCGTGGACGTCGGCAATCTTGTTGCCGCGAAGCAGGCCGACGTCCTGCAGGCGATCCGCTCCACCGTGCTGGAGGAGAACATCCCGGCCCAGTACCGCGACGACGAGGGATATTGGTACGGTCTCTCATCGCGAGCCCGGATCATCTACTACGACCCCGAGCGGATCGATCCCGAAAAGATCACCACCTACGAAGCCCTGGCCGCCCCGGAACTGGGCAAGGTGATCTGCGTGCGCAGTTCCTCCAACATCTACAACCAGTCCCTGGTGGCTTCGATGATCGCCCATCATGGCGTGGAACAAACCGAAGCGTGGGTACGGGGATTCGTGAACAATTTCGCCCGTCGCCCCCAGGACAACGATACCGCGCAGATCCGCTCCGTGGCCTCCGGCGAATGCGCCGTGGGCATTGCCAACAGCTACTATTTCGGACGTCTTCTGGCTTCCGACGATCCGGCGGACCAGGACGTCACCGCCAAGGTGCACGTGATGTGGCCCAACCAGGATGATCGCGGCGCCCATATGAATCTCAGCGGCGGCGCTGTGACGCAAAGCGCCCGGAACATCGACGAAGCCGTAAAACTCCTGGAGTTCCTCTCCAGCGAGCAGGCTCAGGACGTCTACGCACGGGACAACAACGAGTACCCGGTGAATCCTCGCGTCCAACCCAGCGGCCCGGTGGTCCGGATGGGTGAGTTCAAGGCCGACGACCTGAATCTGTCCCTGATCGAAAAATTCAATGCCGAGGCCGTGCGGGTCATGGACCGCGCCGGTTGGCGGTAAATCCTCCGCCACAACATCGTATGCCTGGAAACAACCTCTGAGATAAACTCTTTTTGTCGATAGGCGCGAACTGTTGTCGCCCTCGACCATGACCACTGATACCCCCAACCTCAGCCCTGGCGCGGTTCCTTGGCCACGTCGGGGCTCATTCCATTCGCCGGAGTTTCTGCTTGCGCATCTGGATGTTCATGGTTTTGGGCCTTGCCGCCCTGGTGGCCGCGCCAATCCTGGTGGTCATGGCCCACCTGTTCGTTCCTTCCCTGGAAGTGTGGCAACATTTGGCCGCCACGGTCCTGCCCCGTTATGTGGGCAATTCCCTGGGCCTGATGCTTGGCGTGGGCGCGGGAACCCTCGTGCTGGGGGTGAGCACGGCCTGGCTGGTGAGCATGACCAGCTTCCCCTGGCGGCGATTTTTCGAGTGGAGTCTGATCATCCCCCTGGCCATCCCAGCCTACGTCATTGCCTTCACCTATACAGGCCTGCTGGAGTACGGCGGCCCGGTGCAGACGCTGCTGCGGGAATCCTTCGGCTGGCGGTCCGCGGCGGACTACTGGTTCCCTCAGATTCGTTCCCTGCCCGGGGCCATCGTGATGATGACCCTGGTCTTCTATCCGTATGTCTACATGCTCTCCCGGGCGGCTTTCCTTGAGCAGTCGGTTTGCGTCCTGGACGCCAGCCGGACCCTGGGCAGGGGAGCCTGGAGTACCTTTTTCGGAGTAGCCCTGCCCCTGGCCAGACCCGCGGTCGCCGGGGGCCTGGCCCTGGCTCTGATGGAGACATTGAATGATTTCGGAACGGTGGATTTCTTCGCCGTGGACACGTTCGTCACGGGAATCTACCGGACCTGGCTGGGCTTGGGACAACCGGCCATCGCCGCCCAACTGGGCGCGGTGCTGATGTTCTTCATTCTGGGGCTGATCCTTCTGGAGCGCTGGTCCAGAAGGGGACGGGTCAGCCACACCACGGGCTACTATCGGCAACTGCCCCGGTTCCAGCTTTCCGGCATTTCCGCCGGGCTGGCCTTCACGGTCTGCTTTCTGCCGGTGTTTTTTGGATTCATTCTGCCGGTTGGCGCGATGATTATCTGGACATGGCAAACCTGGAATTTCGTCGATCCGCGCTACCTGCGCATGGCCGGAACGAGCCTCTCCCTGGCCGGGATCAGCGCTGTAGCAGCGGTGGGGGCCGCGGTCCTGCTGGCCTACGGTCGCAGGCTGGTTCCGGGCAAGGTCACAGGGATTGCCGTTCAGACGGCTTCCCTGGGCTACGCCATCCCCGGGGCGGTCATCGCCCTGGGCATCATGATCCCCTTCGCCTTTCTGGACAACGCCGTGGACAATCTGGCCCGCACGCTCTTCGGCTACTCCACGGGCCTGCTGCTCACCGGCACCTGGACCGCGCTGATCTTCGCCTACGTGGTCCGCTTCCTGGCCGTGTCCACCAATACCGTTGAAGCCAGTCTGCAAAAGGTCACGCCCAACATGGACGGTGCGGCCAGGACCCTGGGCCTGTCCGCCGGTCAGACCCTGCGCCGGGTGCACGGGCCGATCATGCGCGCCAGCCTGCTCACGGCGGGGGTCCTGGTTTTCGTGGACGTGATGAAGGAACTGCCGGCCACCTTGATGATGCGCCCCTTCGGGTTGAACACCCTGGCCATTCGCTCCTATGAGCTGGCCTCGGACGGCCTGCTCAAAGAGTCGTCCAGCTCTTCCCTGGCCATTGTTCTGGCCGGAATCATCCCCGTGATCCTGGCCAGCTTGATGATCGCCAGATCCAGACCGGGGCAGACGTAACCACCAACCAGCGAAACAGTTTTATCCTCCCAACCCACGACAACCGCCAAAGGCCCTTTCCATGTCCCTG